>DATMYQ010000275.1:0-5366 GCA_035560935.1 Patescibacteria group bacterium
ATGTATCAAGGCTCTTTCGCGGGTTAAGGAGCTTGAAAGGGATAAGCGGGAGGATTGACAATATGCTATTAGTGTTCGACATTGGGAACACGAACATTGTCCTGGGAGTCTACGACGGGGAAAATCTGACGCATCATTGGCGGATATCCACAGACAAACAAAAGACGGGTGATGAGTACGGGATTTTACTGCATAATCTGTTTGCGTACCGGGGGTTGACCTTACAAGATATCAATGCCATTGTTATTTCCTCAGTGGTACCGCCGCTGGTAGTGCCGCTGGTCCGGATGTGCAAACGCTATTTTGAAGTGGAGCCTTTGGTTGTTGGTCCGGGTGTCAAAACCGGTATTTCAATAAAATATGAGAATCCACGGGAAGTGGGGGCCGATCGCATTGTCAATGCGATTGCTGCTTATGATCGATACGGTGGACCGGTGATTGTTGTGGACTTTGGTACGGCTACAACCTTTTGCGTAATTAATCAGAATGGTGACTATCTGGGCGGGGCGATTGCACCCGGCATTGGAATTTCGACCGAGGCATTGTTCCAGCGGGCAGCCAAGCTGCCGCGTATTGAACTGGTGAAACCGAAGCAAGTTATTTGTCGTAACACGGTCAGCAGCATGCAATCTGGCATTATCTACGGCGCTGTCGGACAAGTGGACGGTATTGTAAAACGGATCAAAGCCGAATTGGGCAGTGAGGCCAAAGTGGTGGCCACCGGTGGGTTGGCCAACCTGATTGCGGAAGCGTCAATTACCATTGACACGGTAGACACTTTCCTGACTTTGGACGGATTGTGCCTGATTTATAAACTGAATCAGTAAACGGGTCGATTGATCCTGTGGAAGAGAAATGGGCGGCGTTTTTTTCAGACGCTGGGTTTATACTTTCAGGTATGCAAGAACAAGGCTGCCGAAACAGATGTTACGTCTGGTCCGGCAGCCGCTTTGTTGTTGCACGCTGAAACCGGGAAAAATATTTTCCGGTGGTGAGAAAATGAGGGGGGCGCTATGCAAATAGGTGGTATTGTACTGGATAATCCGGTGATTTTGGCGCCAATGGCCGGAGTGAGCGATTTGCCGTTTCGACTGCTGGCCAAAGAAATGGGTTGTGCGCTGGTTTATTCGGAAATGGTCAGCAATAAAGGATTGCTGTATAAAAATGAACGTACAGCCGATTTGATGCGAATTGATCCAAAAGAACGCCCCGTAGCCATTCAATTGTTCGGTTCGGAGCCGGCGGGGATGGCTCTGGCAGCACGCCTTGTGGAACAGGCAGGTGCTGACATTATTGATATCAATATGGGATGTCCCACACCTAAAATTGTTAAAAACGGTGAAGGATCGGCTTTGATGCGTACGCCGGAATTGGCGCAACGGATTATGGCGAGCGTGGTGGAAGCGGTCAACATACCGGTAACCGTCAAAATACGCAAGGGCTGGGACGACGCCTCGGTCAATGCGGTTAATATGGCGGTAAGGGCAGAGCAGGCAGGTGTTGCCGCTGTCAGCATTCATGGCCGGACACGGGAACAATTCTATGCCGGACAGGCGGACTGGGAGATTATCCGGGAAGTAAAAAACGCTGTAAAAATTCCGGTTATCGGTAACGGGGATGTGCGTGCGCCGGAGGACGCGAAGCGGATGTTGACGCTGACTGGTGTCGATGGCATAATGATAGGGCGGGCGGCACAAGGAAATCCCTGGATCTTCGGGAGAGTTATTCATTATCTGAGGACGGGAGAAATATTGCCGGGACCGGATTTCAAAGAACGAATCACGATGCTGCGCCGACACTTGGATATGTTAATGAACTTCAAGGGAGAATATACGGCAATTCGTGAAATGCGCAGCCATGCCGCCTGGTATACCAAAGGTTTACCCCGGTCAGCGGAGCTGCGGCTTAAGTTTAATCAGGCACTGTGCCGTCAGGACTTTTGTGATATTCTGATGAGGTTCACTGACCAAGGGAACGGGTTGGAGGAATGAACATGCGAATGGCGGTAATGCCGGTGGCCAATGGCGTGCTGGCCAGAACGCAGGGCGGGCGGATTACCGGAATGTTTTTACTGGAGTTTGGCGGCCAACTGCTGATCGATGTGGGTGTGGGCAAGGAGATGCTGATCTGTCCCTGGATAGTGGATCTGCAGATATTATATCCGGTGGGGGTTATGGTTCGTATTGTGGATATCTGGGAGCAGGCCGTTGTGAATGAGAACGGTGAAGAAAATATGGTCTTGCTGGCAACACTGGAAGGCCGTGGACACGTACGCTGGCATACCGTAACTGCTAACGGAAATTATTTGTGGTCGAATGACGTGGAAATGATCAATCTGAAAGCCATGCGCAAGGAGTATCCGTCTATATCCGGGGCTGGCTGGACGGCAGAAGGGGGATACACGGAATTCCGTGCATCCGACGACATTCCGGTGACGATCTACGGGCATGATTTAGAGACCGGTAAAGAGGTCTGCATTAAAGCCAATTTGGGTGGTCTGGTCACGCAGGAGCAAGCCCACACATTGGAACACTCTATCATCAGGTCGTTGAATACTTATGGGCTTTGCACCGCGAAAACGCTGGTGGAAGCGATGAAGATGGAGACAAATGAACTGAAGCGTTCCGTGGAATTTAGTATCCGTTATACCTTGCCAGAAGCTTTGGGAATTACAGCCAGTGGTGTTTGCGGTAATCCAATGACCAATCTGGCGCAAATGTATCTGACGCGAGAATTGATATCCGGCGTCCGGTCGGGACAAAATGTGATGAAATCACTGGAACATGCCCGGCGTGCCACGATGTCACAATTGACCGAAGACATGGGTTTAACTATGAAAAAAGGATTACGGGTGCTACAGGGATTGAAGAAAGGCATGGCTCACGACGATACCTTATTAAAGATAGAAACATACAAACGGGTCATTCAACGGTTTCCATTTGAGCCATGGAATTAATATGGAAAACCGCTAAGGATTCCGCAGGGCAAAGGTGTTTATCTGGCTGGAATGAGGCAGAAAACATTGACAAATAGGTATTTTATGCCTATAATTAATGAAAAATAACGGGCAGTTTACTTGGGGTTCCCGGCGCGATCCTCTTGATACTCAAAGTGTCAAGTTTTTGCTTGGCACTATTTATATTGTTCCAATACAATTTGTTGAAGGGGAGAATTAAGCGTGGTAGAAAAAGAAACGATCTTAACGGTTGACGGATTAAAGAAAATAGAGAATAAACTGGAGCACTTAAAGTCAATCCGTCGCCGGGAAGTAGCCGAACGGATCAAGCAGGCGATTGAGTTTGGCGATATCAGCGAGAATTCGGAATATGAGGACGCCAAAAATGAACAGGCGTTTATTGAGGGCGAAATCCTGACACTGGAAAAAATGTTGCGCAATGCCAAAGTGATTGATGAAGGAGAAATCGGCACCGAAGTGGTAACGCTGGGATCTACGGTGACCTTGAAGGATCTGGAATTCGGTGATGATTTGGAATATGCCATTGTTGGTTCGGCGGAAGCGGATCCCAGCGAGTGTAAAATTTCCAATGAGTCGCCCGTGGGCCAGGCTATTTTGGGGCAAAAAGTGGGTAGCGTTGTTGAAGTGAATGTGCCGGCTGGAATTCTCAAATACGAAATCATTAATATTCAACACCGGCATTAAACGGGAAATTCGGGTAGACCGGATGAATCATGACAACGGGAGAGAATGGAATATGGATGAAGTAAATAATCAACCGCCGGAAACAGCGGAGGATCTTAATGAATTAATGCGCGTTCGCCGTGAAAAAATGGCAGCCTTTGCTGCTAAAGGGATAGAGCCGTTCGGACGGAAATACCAGGCCAGCCATCATGCGGCGGACATTTTGTCTGGGTTTGAACAACTGGAAGGGCAGACGGCGCGAGTGGCCGGGCGGGTGATGGCCGTCCGGGGTCATGGGAAAGCCAGCTTTGGCGTATTGATGGATATGTCGGGAAAAGTTCAGGTGTATTTCCGGCAGGATGTACTCGGTGATGAAGCATATCAACAATTCCAATTGCTGGATATTGGCGACCTTATTGGCGTGGAAGGAGAAATCTTCCGGACGCAGCGCGGCGAAATCAGCATAAAAGCCGCGCATTTTGAGATTTTAGCCAAGTCTTTACGGCCATTGCCGGAAAAATGGCATGGACTGAAAGATGTTGAAATGCGGTATCGGCAAAGATATCTGGATTTGATTGTCAACCCAGAAGTGCAAAAAACCTTTGTGTTGCGTAGTAAAACTATTAAAACGATGCGGAAACTACTGGATGAACAGGACTTCCTGGAAGTAGAAACACCCATGATGCATCCCATCGCCGGTGGTGCGGCAGCGCGACCTTTTGTCACTCATCACAACGCATTGGATATGAAATTATATATGCGAATTGCCCCGGAATTGTATCTGAAGCGGCTGATCGTCGGCGGCTTTGAAAAAGTGTATGAAATTGGCCGGGTGTTCCGGAATGAAGGAATATCCATTAAACACAACCCTGAATTCACCATTATGGAACTATATCAGGCGTATGCTGATTACCAGGATGTTATGAAGCTGACGGAGAACTTGATTGCGGGTATTGCTCAGGAAATTCTGGGTACAACAAAAATCAGTTATCAGGGTCAGGAAATCGATCTGACTCCGCCCTGGACCCGGATGACTATGCCAGAAGCCGTGAAGAAATTTGCCGGCGAAGATTTTGATCAAGTGGCCACGTTGGAAGAGGCGAAGGCAATTGCTGACCGTCTGCATGTCAAGTATGAAAAGAAAGACGGTATTGGTGGTATCTTAAATAACGTATTTGAAGAAGTGGCGGAAAAACACCTGATTCAGCCTACGTTTATTATTGGGCATCCAACAGAAATTTCTCCGTTGGCTAAGCGGAACAAGGAAAATCCGGAAATTACCGACCGCTTTGAGGCATTTATCTTTGCCCGCGAACTTGCCAATGGCTTTTCGGAATTAAATGATCCTATTGATCAGGCGGGGCGTTTCCAAAATCAGGTAGCGCAACGTGAATCCGGTGATGACGAAGCCCATATGATGGATGAAGATTATGTGACCGCACTGGAATATGGCATGCCGCCGGCTGGTGGATTGGGAATTGGTATTGATCGGTTAGTAATGTTTTTGTCAGATTGTTACTCCATCCGGGATGTGATTTTGTTTCCACATATGCGGCATCGCGAAGGATAATTTCCTTGGCACTGGATGGGTTGTTATCCGTTTTGTTTTACCAGGAGATGTACTTAACATCTCCTGGTATTTTTTTGAAAGAAGGCATATGTTTTTTGCCATATTATATGATATTTGCCGTGAAATCGGTTGACAATGATTAAAATAATATGGTAC
>DATMYQ010000276.1:0-12546 GCA_035560935.1 Patescibacteria group bacterium
AAATATTAATTTGTCCTCACAGGCAGGGAAAATGTATTAAAAGTCGAAGAAGTATTTGGTTCACTCGTCCAGGTTTTTATGATATATTCTGGATTTGTGAAATATTATGCAGTGATGTGGTAGTTGTGGTGATTTGCACAACTAATAGATAATCTGAAAATGATGCACTGTATCAAACCGCAAGAGCCATGGCGGCATGAATTTATGCCAATTTCTGCGTTAGTGCATTTTTAAGATTGGTCTATAGGGCAAGAAAGGTAAGAAGAGGATGGAAAAAGAACAGGAAGGCATTGTTTTGGAAGTGATTGGTGATATGGCAAAAGTGAAAGCCAGCCGTCATAATGATTGTGATAATTGTGGCGCTTGTCCCGGTAACACGGCGATTGTGGTAGAAATGCGCAATCCGGTAGGCGCGCGCAAGGGCCAGTTTGTGGCTTTTGAAATTAAGCAGGTTGGGATGCTGCAGGCAGCATTTGTCGTATATGTACTGCCGCTAGTTGCCGTGGTCGCCGGTGTGATTGCGGGGTGGTATGCCGCCGGTAAATACGGTGGTGACGTTCTTTGGTATCAGGTCGGCGGAGGCTTTTGGGCTTTTTTACTGTCGATCGTGTATATCAGATTTTTTGATCGCAATGCCCGAGCCAGTGAGAAAATGCAGCCGGTGATTACCCGCATTATTTCCAACTGATTTGGGTTTGTGTAAATAGGTACCCAAACTTCATTGTTAAAGGAGTGAAAGTATGGCAAAAAGCTTTCGCGGGGGAGTGCACCCCGACGACCGGAAAAGGTTTACGGCCGCCAAGCCTATTGAAGTAGCGCCGTTACCTGAGAAAGTCATTATTCCCACCCGACAGCACATCGGCGCACCTTGTGCTCCGATTGTCAAAGTGGGGGACTTGGTGAAAAAGGGCCAGGTGATTGCCGAAGCTCAGGCTTTTGTCGCCAGCCCGATCCATGCGTCAACCTCTGGCAAAGTGGCGGAAATCGCCGAATATCCTCATCCGGTATTTGGTTCCTGCCAGGCCGTGGTTATTGAAGCTGACGGCCAGGACCAATGGTTGGAAGGACTACCGATGAACCGGGACTGGCAGGCAATGGACGTGGCCGCCATCAAGGAAGCCATTCGGCTTGGCGGTTTGGTTGGCATGGGCGGGGCGACGTTTCCCACTCATGTCAAAATGGCGCCGCCGGCAGAAAAACCCATTGATTCGTTTATTCTGAACGGCGCCGAATGCGAACCGTTTCTGACGGCGGATCATCGGGTAATGCTGGAACAGCCGGAACGGATTGTGGCCGGCATGAAAATTTCCATGAAGGTGCTGAACGTCAAAAAAGGTTACGTTGGCATCGAAGAGAACAAACCGGACGCGATTGAAGTGATGCGTAAAGCCTGTGCCGGCACGGAGATTGAAGTGGTGCCGCTGCAGACTAAGTATCCGCAGGGCGCGGAAAAAACGTTGATCAAAGTGATTTTGGACCGTGAGGTTCCTTCCGGCGGCCTGCCGATGGATGTTGGCGTGGTCGTGCAGAACGTGGGTACCATGGTCGCTTTGTCTGACGCGGTTGAAAAAGGGATTCCGCTGATTGAGCGGGTAGCAACCGTAACCGGCGGCGCTGTGGCGGAGCCGAAGAATCTGCTGCTGCGGGTGGGAGCTACTTTTTCCCAGGCCATGGCGCTTTGCGGCGGATTTAAAGAACAGCCGGTCAAAGTGATTATGGGTGGACCGATGATGGGTATGGCGCAAAAAACGTTAGATGTTCCTGTAATTAAAGGAACTTCGGGAATTTTGGCGCTGTGTGATGCCGATGTGAATGTAGGGCCGGAACGGGCCTGTATTCGTTGCGGCCGTTGCGTGGATGCCTGTCCGATGGGATTGATCCCCAGTATGCTCAGTATTTTGGGCGAGCGCAATCTCTTTGAGACGGCAAAAAATGAATACAGTTTACTGGATTGTGTGGAATGTGGTTCCTGCGTGTATGTATGTCCGGCTAAGCGGAACATTGTTCATTATGTGAAACTGTCCAAGGCTCAGAATGCGGCGCAGGCCGCTGCGGCTCAGGCCGCAAAGAAATAGGAGGTGGGCGAGATGAGCGCAGAAGTAAAACTGGAAACCGGTACACTCACCGTTTCGGCATCGCCGCACATCCGGTGTGACGAGTCGATTAGCAAAATCATGTGGCATGTTAATCTGGCCCTAGCTCCCGCGGCCTTATTTTCCGTATATCAGTTCGGAATGCCGGCGTTGACTACAATGCTGATTTGCATTATTGTCGCTGTAGCCACCGAATATTTGATTCAAAAATGGCAGGGAAAAACCATTAGTGTTTGTGATGGCAGTGCGTTTTTGACCGGTCTGTTACTGGCGATGAATGTGCCGCCGACGCTACCGGTGTATATGCCGGTATTCGGTACGGTCGCCGCCATTGCTGTGGCCAAACATACGATGGGCGGATTAGGCTTTAACATTTTCAATCCGGCGTTGGTTGGACGGGCCATTATGCTGGCTTCCTGGCCGGTAGCGATGACCACCTGGCCGGCAATGGCCAGTAAAGTGGACGGTATGACGTCCGCTACACCACTGGGGATTTTGAAATTGCAGGGTTATGCCAAACTGGTGGAAATCTTTGGCGACCCGGCGACCATGTATAAGTCGCTCTTTATGGGTACCCGCAGCGGCAGTATGGGGGAAACCTCGGCTATGTTGCTGATACTGGGCGGCGTGTATCTGATTTTCCGCGGTTACATTAAATGGCAGGTTCCGGTGGTAATGATTGGTACTGTAGGCGTTTTGACGGCTCTGTGCGGTCAGGATCCAATTCTTCATATGATGTCCGGTGGTCTGATTCTGGGCGCATTCTTTATGGCGACAGATATGGTGACCATTCCGATTACCGTTAAAGGCCAGATCGTTTTTGCTTTGGGCGCCGGTGCGCTTACGGTGTTGATCCGGTTGTTGGGCGGCTATCCGGAGGGCGTATGCTATTCCATCTTACTGATGAACTGCGTGACGCCGTTGATTGATGTATGGATCAAACCTGCAAAATTCGGGGCAAGGAGGTAATCACGATGTCACACGGACATGATGATTCGCAAAGTAGCATTTTTAAGATTGCGCTGAACCTGACTATTACCTGCTTTGTATCCGGCATTATCATCGCCGGCACGTTTGCCATTACCGAACCGGCTGCGCATGCTCAGCGTATCAAAGCGAAGAATGATGCGATGCGAGAGTTGGTAAAGGATGCGGAATCCTTCAAGGCAGTGGATGGAAAAGAAGGCTGGTATGAAGCACTTAAAGGCGGAAAAGTTGTGGCTTATGTAGTTCCTGCCACGGATAAAGGCTATGGTGGCGCCATTGAAATGTTGGCGGCGGTGACTCCGGACGGGAAGTCCATGGACTTCAAAGTGCTGAAACACGCGGAAACTCCCGGTTTGGGCGATAAGATGGTGGAACCGAAGTTCCGTAAACAATTTGCCGGTAAAGCGGCGACAGATCTGGAAGTGGTGAAAGTTCCCACGGATAAAAATATTCAGGCGCTGACTGGGGCGACCATTACCTCCCGTGCCGTTACCAAAGGCATACGGGAAGCTGTTGATGCTGTTGCCACCTATGCAGCCAGCCAGAAGAAGTGAGGTGTGCGGGATGAATTACTGGGATATATTTAAAAAAGGTATTTTTGAAATGAACCCGATATTCCGCCTTGCGCTCAGTCTTTGTCCGGCGCTGGCGGTGACGTCGACAGTATTTAATGCAGTGGGCATGGGTTTGTGTGTAATGGTAATTATCACGGCGAACAATGTAGTGGTTTCCCTGGTGAAAAACTTTGTGAACCCCAAAGTACGCGTTCCGGTATTCATTACCATTATTGCGACGATTGTTACATTGACTCAGCTAGTCTTAGAAGCCTATTTTCCGGCCGTGAACAAGGAACTGGGCCTGTATCTGGAACTGGTCGTTGTGTTCGCGATCATCCTGGCCCGGGCGGAAGTTTTTGCGATGAAAAACGGCGTGGTGGCTTCCTTCTTTGACGGTTTGGGCATGGGCGCCGGTTTTGCGGTGGCCATGGTATTTATCGGCCTGGTCCGGGAAATCTTTGGAACGGGCATGATTTTTGGCGGCACGGCGTTGGCAGTGAATGTGTTCCCAGCCAGTTATGACGGCCCGATGATCATGATTTTGGCTCCTGGCGCGTTTATGGTTATTGGTTTGATGATCGGTATGTTCAACGTAATTGGTGAGTATCAAGCCAAGCAGGCGGCTCAGGCCAAGGCTGCTCTGCTTGTGGCGCAAAGGGGTGAAGCGGTATAATGGAATATTTTACGCTGTTTATGGGGGCTGTTATTGTCAATAATTTCGTATTGACGCGTTTTTTGGGCCTCTGCATTTTCTTCGGTGTATCAAAAAGCCTGAATGCCTCTGTTGGTATGGGCATGGCAGTAGCCTCTATTTTAACCGTTTCCTCAGCTTTGGCCTGGATGGTGTATAATTGGGTACTGGTGCCGTACAACCTCGTTTTCCTGAAGATTGTAGTCTTTGTTGTGCTGATTGCGAGTTTCGTTCAGTTCCTGGAGATTGCCATCAAAAAATTTGCTCCGGCGTTATATGAAATGTGGGGCATTTATCTGGTGCTGATCGCCACTAACTGCGTTGTTCTGGGGGTTCCATTGATCAATGCATCGGCCAACTTTGATTTCATCAAAAGTGTTATCAATGCCTTTGGGTCGGGCGCCGGCTTTGCGCTGGCCATTATCCTGATGGCCAGTTTGCGGGAAAAGCTGCAGTATGCCGATGTCCCCAAGACTTTACAAGGCCTGGGCATCGCCTTCATCCTGGCGGGTATGCTGGCTCTGTCTTTCCTGGGCTTTTCCGGCATGATTCCGCTATAAATCATTGAAGAGGAGGAGGAGATGAAACAATGGAACACTCATTAGTCCAACATTCCATGATCATTTTGATCATTATGACGAGCCTGGGCATTATTTTTGGTCTCGTCCTGGCTTATGCCAATAAAAAAATGGCTATTGAAGTCAACCCGTTGGTGCATATTGTAGAAGATGTGCTGCCCAAAGGCCAGTGCGGCGCCTGCGGTTTTGCCGGCTGCATGGCTTATGCGGAAGCCGTAGTTACGAATCCCGATGTCCCCCCCAACCTTTGTACACCGGGTAAAGATCCGGTAGCCAAGGCCGTGGCGGAAATCACCGGCAAAAAAGCGGCGGCGATGGATCCCCGTATCGCCCAGGTAAAATGCGCCGGGACCCCTGATAAAGCGGTACAGGCCTACCATTATTCCGGTGTGCAGGACTGCGTGGCGGCCAACCTGATGTTTGGCGGGCAAAAAACTTGCAAATACGGTTGTCTGGGCTTTGGGACCTGTGTGGCGGCCTGCCCGTTTAAAGCGATGACCATGAGCGAGTCCGGCCTGCCGGTGATTGATCCTGAAGCTTGCACCGGTTGTGGAAAATGCGAAACCGTTTGTCCGAAAAAAGTGATTTCCATGATTCCGGTTGGTGCACACGTCCGGGTAAACTGCAACTCTCACGACCGGGGGCCAGCAGCGAAAAAAGCTTGCGGCGCCGCTTGTATCGGTTGTACGTTATGTGCCAAGGAATGCCCTCATGGTGCGGTTGCTATGACCAACAATCTGGCGATAGTCGATGGCAAAGTGTGCATCGAAAAATGTTCGGATCCGGTCTGTTTGGCAAAATGTCCGACAAAAGCCATTCGTAAAGCAGTGGCGGGCATTGTACCAGGAACAGAACCAGAAGCATAAACAGCCGTAAAAATACCGGCGTATGATTTGTGTATGAGGAACAGGAGAAGCTGGGGCTTCTCCTGTTTTTTATTGCATATGCGTTAAATAGTACGCTGCATCCGGGGAAAAGTTGACTGCCGTTTCATTTGTTGGCGAGGTAGTCGCTGGGGTGGGTAATTGCTGGAAAATCGAATGGCCATTCATTTGCATAACCGGAGTTTTTCATGTACAATGATAGAGAATAAGGACAGGATGGGGATTATGCTTACACGGGCTGATAAAGGGCTGATTGGAATATTGCTGGTTCTGGCGCTGGGGGGGATCGGTCTGGGAGTTTTGTACCGACCGGCCACCGAAAACGGGGCTGCGGAAATCAGCGTGGCGGGTCAGCTGGTTAGAACCGTGCCATTGCGAGATGGTTACCGGGAAGACATCCGGTTGGAGCATGGTCAACATTTTAACCTGATTGAGGTTCGGGATCGGCAAGTACGCATCAGGGAAGCCGATTGCCCGGATCAAATTTGTGTGCGTGCCGGGTGGGCCAGTTTGGGTCAGCAGCAAATTGTGTGTTTACCTCATTTGCTGGTGATAAAGATTGTACCTCGCGTTGGTGCGGACGCTGTGGACGATATTGCCAGATAAGAGGTTGTGAGGATAGTGGCGCAGACCAAACGAATCACTACGCTGGCTCTTTGTGTGGCCTTGGCGGGTATTTTGCACGTAGTGGAATCCTGGCTACCAATGTTGCTGCCGGTTCCTGGCGCCAAGCTGGGCTTGGCCAACATGGTTTCTTTGTTCGTATTGGCAATTTACGGATGGCGGGAAGCCTTGTATGTCGCTGGATTGCGGGTTGTATTGGGTTCGCTTTTGGGTGGGGGATTCTTGGGACCGTCGTTTGTGATGGCGATGAGTGGAGCATTGGTCAGCATTTTGGTAATGTCCTGGAGCTATCGTTACGGCCGACCGGCGTTTTCTCTAGTGGGAATCAGCGTGTTGGGCGCTACGGCACATAATGTGGCCCAAATTGTGGCAGCTGCCGTTTTGGTGGCCAGTGCCGGGTTGTTTTGGTACTTGCCTTATTTGTTACTGTTTGCGTTACCCACCGGCGTTTTCACCGGTTACGCAGTGGCTCGGTTCCTGACACGAACTCCGGGATGGGCTTAAGGAAGCACTGATTAATTCACATCACACGCAAAACAAATCTCTTTCCGCCGGCGGTGTCAGGCTTATCTCGAAATAGCGCTGCTATTCCTGCGCTGTCGCCTTTCTTGCCCGACAAAAAAATCTCCTGTTTTGGTAATGCGTTCATTTAATCAGTGATTCCCTAAATAAACGATTTAAATGATTTTAAAGACGAAATATGTTTGTCGGTTCAGGAGGTAGCGAATGCGTAGTGGAGGCGGCAGTGCCGGGAGAAGCATCGGAATGATGGCGTTGTTTTTGATCACCGGCGCGGTGCTGGGCGGGATTTTTGGCGAACTGATTGCCAGTTCCGGTGTCTTGGCCGGGCTGGCCCCTTATTTGATTAAGCACTTTCCGATTTTTGATTTGCCGCCGGTGACGGTGAATTTATACGTGGTCAAGCTGGTGGTCGGTTTGGCATTATATCCTAACCTGGCCAGCATTTTAGGGATGATTATCGCCATTATACTATTTCGACGTGTTTAAGGAGAGGCTAAATTGTCATGAAAGTGATTTTGGCATCGGCATCACCGCGACGCCGGGAATTATTGAACCAGATCGGCTGTGTTCATGAAGTTCGGGTAAGCGGTGTTGATGAAGATAACCATAAAGAGGTTTCGCCGGAGTTGATGGCTGTGGCTCACGCCCGGGAAAAATCCCTGGCGGTGGCGCGAGAATGCAGTGACGACTGTCTGGTGATTGGTGCGGATACGCTTGTGGTGCTGGCGGGGAAGGTTTTTGGGAAACCCCGGGATGCTATGGATGCTGTCCGCATGCTGCAACAATTAAACGGTCAGAAACACTTGGTCATTTCTGGTGTGGCTGTTGTTTATCAGGGACAGATCTGGAGCGATTATGCAGTGACTACAGTGACCATGCGCGCCTTGTCAGGCGCTGAGATCAAACAGTATGTCGCTTCCGGTGAACCGCTGGATAAAGCAGGCGCTTATGGCATTCAAGGTAAAGGAGCTTTACTGGTGGAACGGATTGAAGGTTGTTATTTCAACGTGGTCGGCTTGCCGTTGACGCTTCTGGAACGGCTGACTGCCGCTGCGGGCGTGAGGTTGTTATAATGGAGCAGGAATACCGGATGATGATGAAAGAATTGCCGGAAATGGAACGGCCACGGGAAAAGATGCTGCACAAAGGGGTGCAGGCGTTGTCCGAGGCGGAACTGGTGGCCATTTTATTGCGAACCGGTACCCGGGATATTCCGGTTAACCGGTTGGCGGACCAATTGTTAAAGAAATATCAGCTGGCGGGGTTGGGAAACCTTTCTCCCCAGGAACTCAGCAAAAATCGGGGCATTGGTTTGGTCAAAGCGGTGACGCTGGCAGCGGGCATTGAATTGGGAAAACGTCTCAGCATCCGGGAACCGTCGGAAAAACCTGTCGTTCGTTCGCCGCAGGATGCGGCGGAGTTGATGATGCCGCGTCTGCGGGATCAGGTCCGAGAGCAATTTATTACCCTGCTGCTTTCCACTAAGAATCATGTATTGGCGACACCGGTGATTACTACCGGTACGCTGAACACGACGGTGGTCCATCCCCGGGAAGTATTTCGCGAAGCCATTCATTACAGCGCGGCGTCAATGATTTTAGTGCATAACCATCCCAGCGGGGACCCGGCTCCCAGCCGGGAAGACGTTGCGCTGACCCGAAAATTGGTGGAAGCGGGTTTGATTATGGATATTGCCGTCCTGGACCATGTGATTATTGGTGACGGCCGTTATGTCAGTCTGAAAGAAAAAGGAATGTTGTAACAGCAACAATTGAAAGGGGTATTTAAAACCATGTGGAATATATTTGGTTCTTTGTCTCGGGATATGGGAATCGATCTGGGAACTGCCAATACGCTGGTGCATGTAAAAGGCCGGGGGATTGTTTTGCGGGAACCGTCGGTAGTCGCTATTCAGCGGGATACCGGCGAAGTGTTGGCGGTGGGTGAGGAAGCCAAACAAATGATTGGCCGGACTCCGGGCAATATTGTGGCTATCCGTCCGTTAAAAGACGGTGTTATTGCCGATTTTGACGTAACGCAATCAATGCTGAAATATTTTATCAGAAAATCCATGGATTCGAAATCCTTTATTCGTCCCCGGGTTGTGGTGGGCGTTCCCTCCGGTGTAACAGAGGTGGAGCGGCGGGCCGTGATTGACGCGACGATTCAGGCGGGAGCAAGGGAAGCGTATTTAATCGAAGAGCCAATGGCGGCGGCCATTGGTGCCGGGCTGCCGGTGCATGAACCGACCGGTAACATGGTGGTGGATATCGGTGGCGGTACCACGGAAGTGGCGGTTATTTCCCTGGGCGGAATCGTTACCAGCCGGTCAGTCCGGATTGGCGGCGATGAAATGGACGAGGCCATTATGCAGTATATTAAACGGACCTACAATCTGATGATTGGTGAACGGACGGCCGAAGAAGTGAAGATTTCCATCGGTTCGGCGATTGCGCCGGTAGTGGATGAGACACGGGATGTCCGTGGTCGTGACCTGGTGAGCGGATTGCCTAAGACATTGCATATCAAAGCCAGTGAAGTACAGTTCGCGTTGAGTGAACCGGTAGCCGGCATCATTGAGGCCGTAAAAGTGACTTTGGAGAAAACCCCGCCGGAGCTGGCGTCCGATATTATGGACCGGGGGATCATCATGACCGGTGGCGGATCGTTGCTCAAACGTCTGGATACGCTGCTGGCCAAGGAAACCGGTATGCCGGTATATATTTCTGAGGATGCGCTGTCCTGCGTGGCGATAGGAACCGGTGGAGCACTGGAAAGCATTGATTTGTTAAAACGTGTGTTAATGACACCGAAGAAATTTGGCGGAGCATGATTGACTCATAGTACCGTGCCGGTGTTTAAATCATGGGGAAGGGGCGAAAACCGTGCGATTGTTTAACAAAAAGGCGGTCATTCTCCTGATTGCTGTGGCAACCGTCTTTTTGCTGGCCAGTTCCGCAGCCCGGGGGCGGTATCAGTTCGCGTTTATGGACAGGCTGGCGGTGACGATTTTATCGCCTTTGGAGTCGGTAACGTCTTCCGTTGCGAACCAGTTACGCCGGACCAGCTCATTTACCGGCGATATCATGACGGTGTACCGGGACAATCAGACGTTGAAGGCAGAAAACGAGGAATTGCGCCGCAACGTGGTAAACGTGCAGGAAGTATTGGCTGAAAATGCCCGACTGCGGACCTTACTGGACTACAAAAAAGGGGCGCAGCAGTTTGATATGGTTACCGCGACGGTGATCGCCAGAGATCCGGGCACCTGGACCAATGTGATTTTGATCAACAAAGGTCTGGCTGACGGCTTGGCCAAAGACATGCCGGTGGTGACGGGGCAGGGGTTGGTAGGCAATATTGTCAGTGTGTATGACCGGGCGGCCAAGGTGCAGCTGATTTTGGATCCGCGCAGTGCCGCCGGCGGTTTGGTGCAACGGCCGGAATCCCGGGTGGCGGCTATTGTGGAGGGCAATGCGGCCAACCCGATGGCGCCGCGGATGATTAATCTGGCCCGGGATGCGGATGTGATTAAAGGGGACAAGATTATTACCTCGGGCTTTGGCGGAATTTATCCTAAAGGTCTGTTGATTGGTGAAGTGGCGGATGTGGTAAACGGCGAAGGCGGTTTGCTGAAATATGCTGTATTACGGCCCGGAGTTGATTTTGACCGTCTGGAAGAAGTGATGGTGGTAATCCAGTCGCGGGAACCGTTGCCGGTGGCACCGGCGGCGCCTGCTCCGGCGGTGAATCCTGGGTTGTCAGTACCGTTGAAAGGAGTCATCGGCCAATGACTCTGCTGTTATTATGGACGGGCCTGATAGTGGTGGTCACTGCGTTGCAGGCCTCCATGATTCCCGTGGTGTTTTTAGGAGTGGCCAAGCCGGATTTGCCTTTGATTCTTGTAGTGTCCTGCGGCTTGCTGACGGGCAAGGAACGTGCGGTAGGGGTTGCCTTCTTTGTGGGACTATTGCAGGATTTGACATCAGGTAATATTTTTGGCCTTAATATTTTGGCGAAAATGCTTACCGGCTATGCGACCGGAATCAGTGAGCGGCAGGTATTCAAAGAAAATTTTCTGCTACCGGTGTTAGCGGTGGCGGTGGCTTCTCTGCTGAACAGCGCTGTGATGCTGGCGCTATTATTCCTTTTTGGATATCGGATGGAATGGATGGAACAAATTACATACCAGGTGTTACCTTCGATGGGGTACAATATATTGCTTTGCATTCCATTGCATAAATTGGTTTATTGGATGGAAATCCGGCGGAAGTAAACCGGTGCGGCATCAACATGACAAATAAAATGATGTTTTGGTTTTGGACTGAGGAGGCGGAAGGGATTGCTGGCGGAACGGCATAATTATCGACTGGAAATATTGGCTGTGATTATTGTACTGATTTTTGTGGCACTGATCAGCCGCCTGACCTATCTGCAAGTGTTACAAGGGCCATATTATGCCCGTCTGGCAGATGGCAACCGGATCAAACTGATTCCGATCATGGCGCCGCGGGGGATTTTTTATGACCGGAACAGCGTACCATTGGTATCCAATCGTCCCGGATTTGCCGTTTCGATGGTGCTGCTGGGCGGGAAACCGCAGGACGAAGTTATCCGGCGTCTGGCGGTTGTTTTGAATATGGATGTGCAAGAAATCCGTAAAAAACTGGAGCAGAATGCCGGTTCCTTTGAGCCGGTACGGATCAAAAGCGACATTGGGCAGGATGTGGTAACCCGGATTGAAGAGCGGCGCGACGATTTCCCCGGGGTGGTGATCGAGATTCAGCCGATTCGTAACTATGTCAATGGTGAGATGGGGGCCCACGTTTTTGGTTATGTCAGTGAGATCAATGATGTGGAATTAGAAAAGCGCAAAAAAGACGGTTATAAAGCCGGTGACATTATTGGTAAGTTCGGGCTGGAGTATCTTTATGATCGACAACTTCGCGGCAGCGATGGCGGTGGTCAGGTGGAAGTAGATGTCAATGGCCGTCCGGTCCAGGTGCTGGGCAAAAAAGAACCGGTACCGGGAGAAAACCTGGTCCTGACACTGGACTATCGAATTCAAAAAGCAGCGGAAGAGGCTGTGGACGCCCAAATGCAATATTTGCAAACAAAGACGGAATATTATAATGCCAAAGCAGCGGCTGCCGTCGTGGTTAACCCCAAAACCGGCGAAATTTTGGCGATGGTCAGCCGGCCGGGTTTCAATCCGAATTTGTTTGCCGGCGGCATTTCTTCAAAAGAATGGAACAAATTAAATGAAAACCCCTTTCATCCGATGGATAACAAGGCTATTGCCGGTGAATATGCACCGGGCTCCACCTTTAAAGTGGTCACCGGCGCTGCGGCGTTGGAGTTGGGCAAAGTGACTCCGGAGGAAAAAATCCTGGATACCGGTCAACACTGGATCATTGATAAGAAAAATGCCGCCGGTGAGGCGCTGGGCTGGATTAATTTCCGGGAAGCGCTGTCTCAGTCGGATAATGTGTATTTTTATGAGATGGGCAACCGGTTGGGGATCGATAATCTGGAAAAGTATGCCCGGCTGTTCGGGTTGGGGGATTACACCGGTATTAATCTGCCGGGTGAGTCCGACGGTCTGGTGGC
>DATMYQ010000277.1:0-20582 GCA_035560935.1 Patescibacteria group bacterium
ATTGATTCCTCCTTATTATTTTGTTTTTTCAATATTTTGGGTTTTTAATAAATGTCCCAGTTTTAGCTTTTTCGCAGACAGGTAACGTTGATTGTACCGGTTGGCTTTCATTTCCAAAGGGATCTGTTCAGTGATTTTCAGACCATAGCCTTCCAGACCCACCCGTTTCCGGGGATTATTGGTTAAAAGCCGGATACTGCTCAGGCCCAGATCCGCCAGAATTTGAGCGCCGATACCGTAATCCCTCATGTCGGGGGCAAAGCCCAGCAGTTCATTGGCTTCCACCGTGTCCTTCCCCTGATCCTGCAGCGCATAGGCCCGGATTTTATTGGCCAGACCGATCCCTCTGCCTTCCTGGCGCATATACAGTAATATGCCGGCTCCTTCTTCTTCGATGTGCGCCAGGGCGCTTTCCAACTGCTCGCCGCAATCGCAGCGCAGAGAACCCAGTACATCACCGGTCAGGCATTCCGAGTGAACCCGGACCAGCACATTTTCCTTACCGGCCACGTCGCCTTTCACCAGCGCCACATGGCATTGGTTGTCCAGTTCACTTTCGTAGGCGTATAGGCGAAACATGCCATGACGGGTCGGCAGCGTGGTTTCGGCCGCCTGGGTGACAAATTTTTCGTTTTTCTTGCGATATTTGATCAAGTCGGCGATGGTGATGATTTTCAGATTATGCCGGGCGACAAAATCCATCAGTTCCGGTGTGCGGGCCATGGTACCGTCGCCGCTCATCACCTCGCAAATAACGCCGGCGGGATATAATCCGGCCAGTTTCGACAGATCCACCGCGGCTTCCGTATGTCCGGCGCGGCGAAGTACGCCGCCGTCGCAATACCGTAACGGAAAAATATGACCGGGCCGGCGCAAATCTTCCGGAACCGAAGTTTCGTCCAATACGGTCTTTACCGTAGCGGCCCGCTCGTGAGCGGAAATCCCGGTGGTACCGGAACGGGCGTCGATGGAGACGGTGAAGGCCGTGCCGTGAGCATCGGTATTGTTGGTGACCATAGCGCCGATTCCCAGCTCGTCAAGGCGTTGACCGATGATCGGCATGCAAATAAGTCCGCGGCCATGAGTTGCCATAAAATTAATGGCTTCCGGGGTGACTTTTTCGGCGGCCATTAACAAATCGCCTTCGTTTTCACGGTCCTCATCGTCAACGACGACAACCATTTTTCCGTTGCGAATGTCTTCAATGGCTTCATCAATTGTGCTGAATTTCATAATGTTCTCCCCTTTGTTTTGGCATATTATTTGATTCGTATATTGTTTTTTAACGGGTTAGTCTGATCAACCAATAAAACCGAATTCCTGCAGTTTTTCCAGGGTTACTCCTTTGGGAGCCGGGGCGGTTTCACTGGCTGGACTGCCTAAACCCAACAGTTTTTCCACATATTTGCCGATGATATCGGTTTCCAGATTCACCGCATCGCCGGGTTTCTTGATGCCCAGAGTAGTCAGAGACGCCGTATGCGGTATCAGGGATACCATAAACCAGTCCGGACCAAGGTCCGCAATGGTCAGGCTGATGCCGTCGATGGCGACGGAGCCTTTTTTGATAATGTACCGCATCACGTCCGCTTCGGCCTGAATGGTAACCAACATGGCAATATCGTTGGTTTCTTTGGAACGGATGATGCCCACGCCGTCGATATGGCCGCTGACGATGTGACCTCCCAGCCGGTCCCCTACTCTTAGTGTTCGTTCCAGGTTGACCGCCTGGCCGGGACGCAGCCCTGCTAAAACGGTTTTATCAACCGTTTCCGGCATTACATCGGCAGTAAAGGATCGATCGGTATATTCCACCACCGTCAGGCAGGTGCCATTAACTGCGATACTGTCGCCCAGTTTTACATCGGACAACACATGAACGGCTTCCACCGATAAACGAACCGACTTGGCTGTCCGGGAAATGGCTTTTACTTTACCCAATTCTTCCACAAGTCCGGTAAACATGGCGTCCCTCCCTCTGACGGACATCGCCGCTGATTAATAGATCGTCCCCGATCCATTCCTGGGTCAGATCTTCCAGTTCCAGCGCCTGATCCATCCGGTCGCAGCCTTGCCCGCCAAAGGGCCCGGGGGCCATTGTTCCGCCGATGAGTTTGGAGGCGATAAAGGCATGAACGGTATCGATCAGGTTGTTCTTCAGGCAAGAGCCGTTAATATTGGCGCCGCCTTCAACAAAAACGCTGGTGATATTCCGGCTGCCCAGCCGGGAAAAGAGCTGGCGCAAATCAAGACCATCGGCGGTTGCGCTTAGCGGCCAGACTTCCACGCCGTAGGATTCCAGTTCTTTTATTTTGGCCGGTGATGCTTCTGGGCCCACAGCCAGCAGCGTTGGCGCCAGGCCGTCTGTCACCACTTTGGCCGTGAGAGGAATCCGGGCGCGGCTGTCTACTATGACGCGCAGCGGATTTTTTCCGCCCTGAGGCAGGCGGGTGGTCAATTCGGGATTGTCGGCTAAAACCGTGCCAATGCCTGCCAGAATGGCGTCATGGCAATCGCGGAATTCGTGAACCCGCTGCCGGGCCGCCGGGCCGGTAATCCAACGGGAGTGTCCCTGCTGAGTGGCAATTTTTCCGTCCAGTGTCATTGCCCATTTTAAGGTGCCGTAGGGCATGCCGGTGGCGATCCATTTTGTAAATACCCGGTTCAGGCGAGCCGCTTCCGCCGCCAACACGCCTTCTACCACTTCAATTCCGGCCGCTCTCAGGCGGGCAATCCCTTGTCCGCTGACCTGGGGATTGGGATCGGTCATGGCAACGATCACTTTTCGTACGCCGGCGGCGATGACGGCGTCGGTGCAAGGGCCGGTCCGGCCATGATGCGAGCAGGGCTCCAAAGTGACATACATGGTGGCGTTGCGGGCTAATTCACCCGCCTGAGCCAATGCATGGATCTCCGCATGGGGTGTCCCCGCCTGGCGATGCCAACCTTGCCCCACAACGCGGCCGTCACGGACAAGGACCGCTCCCACCAGCGGGTTGGGGCTGGTGCGTCCCCGGGCCAAAGCGGCAATTTCCAATGCTTGCCGCATGTAGTGTTCCTGTTCGGTCAGATTTTCCGGTGACACGGATGTCACCTCCCTTATTGATGAAATTGGTAAATGGCGCAACACCTGTTTCCGGTGATGCATTCAAAATCATAAATACATAAATAAAAGACTGTCAAAAAAGCCTGGGGGCTCTTTCAACAGTCTTAATAACTGCATATTCTACATCAGGAAAATATCATACCCAACCCAAATAAAAGGAAAGATACTCGCCTTTTCCCTTCCAGACTATACTGTCGGCTCCGGAATTTCACCAGATCAGCCATACGGCTCGCGGGCTTTACCGCCGGTCAGGATTTAAAAGATTACTCTTTTTCACCTTGCCCCAAAGGCTTGCGTATTCAGTTGGAATGTTCTGCACTGGTTACTATGTTACCATTGATCGTTGGATATTGCAAGTCTGCAAATAAAAAGA
The DNA here is from genome assembly GCA_035560935.1 of Patescibacteria group bacterium. Lineage (GTDB taxonomy): Bacteria > Bacillota > Negativicutes > Sporomusales > Sporomusaceae > DATMYQ01. The sequence continues at coordinate 3,480 of DATMYQ010000277.1, forward strand.
ATGTGAATGTTTTCATTAATGTTTATTTTTGGCCGGTACGCAAGGCTTCAATGGCCAGACTCATATCCGTAGCGCCGAACACTGCCGAGCCGGCCACCAGGATATTGGCGCCCGCCGCGATGACCTGGGCCGCATTGGCCGGAGTCACTCCGCCGTCTACTTGAATATCCACATTCAGGTTTCGTGCCGTCAGTTGGTGTTTTAACCGGCGAATTTTATCCAGCGAGGACGGTATGAATTTTTGACCGCCAAAGCCGGGATTCACGCTCATAATCAATACCATATCCACTTCCGTCAATACTTCTTCCAAATGGGACAGTGGCGTAGACGGGTTAAGGGATACTCCTGCTTTTACATCCTTTTCCCGGATCGTTTGCAGCAGGCGGTTTAAATGCGGCGCTGTTTCCGCATGAACGGTAATGATGTCGGCGCCGGCTTTAATAAACGGGTCAATCAGGTCCTGAGGATTGATCACCATCAGATGGACGTCAAAAGGCAGCCGGGTAATGCTGCGCAGAGCGCTGATCACCGGCGGACCGAAGGTCAGGTTGGGAACGAAATGACCATCCATAATATCAATATGGATCAGGTCGGCACCGGCTTTTTCCAGACGGTGCAGTTCTTCTCCCAACCGGGAAAAATCTGAGGATAAAATAGATGGGGCAATCTGAATCATAAGCGAAATCCTTTCTTGTTCTCTTTTAGTTCCGTCAGTACGGCAAGATACGACTCATAACGTTCTGGATGAATCTTTCCTTCGCGCACTGCCTCTTTTACCGCACACTGGGGTTCTTTGTAATGAATACAGCTGTTAAACCGGCACTGGGGAATCCAGGGGACCAGGTCACGGAAGCAATACATCAGTCCCCGTTCGTCAATATCCACAAATTCCGTCAGACTAAAGCCCGGAGTGTCCACCACATATCCTCCCTGAGCCAGCGGCATCAGTTCGGCAAAACGGGTCGTATGGCGGCCGCGGCCGATTTTTTCGCTGACCTGACCAGTAGCCAGGCTAAGGCCAGGCTCGATGGCGTTTAACAGTGTGGATTTGCCGGTTCCCGACGGACCGGCGAACACAGTAATTCGATCCTGCAGCCGGGCGCGGAGATCTTCAATCCCAATGCCATTTTTGGCTGACAGGCTCAGTACCGGATAACCAATACTGGAATAGCGCTCAATTAATACGGCCAATGCCGCCTGATCAGCCAGATCTACTTTATTGATGCAAAGGATGATTTCCAGTTCAGAAAGCTCCGCAATAATCAGGAAGCGGTCAACCAAAACCGGGTTAATATCAGGATTGGCGGCGGCAAAGTTTAAAATAACCTGATCGACGTTGGCGACCATAGGCCGGGACAACATCGTCCGGCGGGGCAAAATTTCTTCGATAACTCCTTTTTCTGAGCCCAATAAAGAATAACGGACTTCATCCCCCACCAACAGGGAAAAACGTTCTTTTTTAAAACGTCCCCGCAAACTGCAGGACACCATCGTTTTTTCATCGTCACTGCGAACGTAATAATAGCCGTTATAAGCTTTGACCACGACTCCTGGCAGCACGGGCATTCCTCCTTACAGCAGCTGTTCTTGCAGCAGCGATCCGTTGATCAAAACCTGAACCCGCATTTGTCCGGATCCTTCCACCGTTTTGTCCAAACGTTCTCCCGGTTTGTGAACGCCTTCATACACGACGCGGCGTCCACTGGTATCCACGACAACCACCTGAACGTTTTGCCGGGTAGAACCATCAGGAACGGTGAAATGTACGGTGACTCGTTTGCCGGCAGCTCCGGATGGCTTGGCTACCGTTAGATCAATGGTGCTTCCCTCCATGACTTCGACCGCTGCCGGCGGATTTTGACCCACCACAGTTCCTGCGACGGCTCTGTCATTGGCCACTTCAGTAATTTTTCCGGCTTTCAGTTTCAGGCTCTCCAGTTGCGAGGTGACGTTGCTGATCATCAGTCCCTGAAAATCCGGCAACACCAGTTTGCGCGGACTGGGCCCTTTGCTGATCACAATATCAATGGCCGTCCCTTTGGATACCTGGGCTGGCGGTCGAGGATTCTGGCTGATGACGTTATCGGCGACAGCGTCGGGTGAATACTGTTCATCCACTCGTCCCAGCTTAAGACCGGAATTTTTGATTTGCAGCTCCGCGTCCTGACGGGTTAAACCGCGTAAGTCGGGAATATTGGTAATTTCACCGCCTTTGCTGATCACCAGCATGATGGTACGCTGCTCTTTTACCATGGTGTCGGCTTCCGGTTGCTGGGAAATAACGTGTCCCGCCGGTATTTTGTCGCTATAGGCTTCTGATAAAGAGACCCGCAGGTTATGGTTGAGCAAAATATTTCTGGCGGTATCAATTTGTTTTCCCACCACACTGGGCACGGTGACTTCATTGAGACTCCAAAATTTGCCGAAGCCCAAAAAGGCTCCTACTGCCGAAAGCATCATCAGTAAAAACAAAGCCAGTACAATGCGCCAGCGAGATCGCGCCGCCGGTTTTTCCGCTACGGGATGCTGGGAGGGGCTGGGGGATTGTCCCTTACCTAAAACTCCGGTTTGCGTCGCCTGCACTTTAGGGAGCATCTGCGTGGGAAAATCATCACGGTTTAAACGACGGGTGTGATCATCCCGTAAAAAGTTCTGGGCCAGAGAAAAGTCGGTCAGCATTTGTCCGATGTTTTCATAGCGTTCTGTCGGATTTTTCACCATGGCTTTTAACACAATGGCTTCAATCAACGGTGGAATAGATGGGTTGACTTCGGTTAATGGCCGGGGCGTTTCCTGTAAGTGTTTAAGCGCTACGCTGACAGGGGTTTCACCGGTGTGGGGCAGTACGCCGCTTAACATTTCGTATAATACGACGCCTAGTGAGTAGATGTCTGACTTGGCACTGATCGAGGTACCCTGCGCCTGTTCCGGGGAAAAATAATGAACCGAGCCGATCACATTGCCGGAATGAGTCATAGTTGCCGAAGAGACGGCCCGGGCAATGCCAAAATCCGTCACTTTGATTCGACCGGTTTGCGTCATGAGAATGTTGTGCGGTTTAATATCACAGTGGACCAAATTGTTCTGATGGGCGTGTTCCAGCGCTTCACCGATTTCGGTGGCGATGCGTACTGCCAGTTCCACCGGCAACGGTGCTTCCCGTTCGATTTTATCCTTAAGCGTTTCGCCGCATACATATTCCATTACAATGTAGTATGTGCGTCCTTCCTGTCCCACGTCATAAATATTGACGATATTGGGATGGGCCAGTTTGGCGGCGGCTTGCGCCTCACGGCGAAAACTGATGACAAATTGCTCATCGTCGGCAAATTGCGGACGCAACACTTTTACAGCGACGGATCGATCCAATAGTTTGTCATGGGCTCGGTATACGTCAGCCATTCCGCCGCCGCCGATTTTTTCCAAAATTGTGTAGCGTTCGTCTAATGTTTGATTGATCATGGCAAACTCACCTCCTTAACGTAGTGCCTTCATAAAAATCTGCCGGGCGATTGGTGCGGCGACTTCTCCGCCTGATCCACCATTTTCAACAATGACCGCCAGTGCAATTTGTGGTTGATCTGCCGGCGCAAATCCGATAAACCAGGCGTGTGAGGCGCCGTGGGGATTCTCGGCCGTGCCGGTTTTGCCGGCGATAGCGATGCCGCGAACTTGTGCGGCGGTCCCGGTCCCTTCGGCTACTACCGAAATCATCATATCGTGCAATATTTCCGCCCGCTGTGCATTGACAGGCCGTAACCATTCTCTGCGGCTGGTTTCATCAAGGATGGCGCCGTCCGGTCCGAGAATGCGGGCAGTTATATATGGAGTCATGATTTGACCTTTATTGGCAAACGCCGAAGCCAGCATAGCCATTTTCAACGGTGTAACCAATAGACTGGCTTGTCCGATTCCCATCTGCGCTAAATCGCCGTCAGAAAGCCGGGAAAAGAGTGGCAGACGGTCGGCGTTTTCCGGCAGATCGACGCCGCTGAGCTGGCCAATGCCATAACGCTCAAAGGCTTTGGATAAGCGGTCACGTCCCAATTCCAGGGCTAATTGGCCGAAGGTCACGTTACAGGAATAAGTCAGCGCTTCCTGTAAATTAATCTTCCCATGCGCCTGATGGTTGGACTCCTGAAGCTGATAGTCACCGATATTGAGTACGCCGCTGCAGTTGAACTGACGCTGGCGTGAGGTGATATTTTCCGCCAGGGCTGTTTCCGCCACCAGTACTTTGATAATGGAGCCCGGAGGATATAAGCCCTGGGAAGCCCGGTTCAGCAGCGGACTGTCTGCGGACTGGGAAATAGTATTCCAATCGCTGTCCAGGGTATTGGGATTAAAGGATGGCTTGCTAACCATCGACAAAACAGCGCCGGAACGGGGATTCAACACAACGACACTGCCTTTATGCTGTCCTAACGCGGCATAGGCCGTCTCCTGCAGCTTGCTGTCCAGCGTCAGGACCAGCGTGTTGCCCGCCTGTTGCGCCCATAAACGGTGAATGGGCCCCAGACGACGCAAGGGAGAATCAAATCCGGAAAGCTGGGCGTTAGCCGCGCTTTCCACGCCGGTTTGCCCGTAACGGCTGCTGTAATAGCCTACTACGGGAGCAAAAATTTCATCCAAAGGGTATTCACGACGATAATTCCCTTGCGCGTCGATAAGACTGACAGCCAATTTTTGTCCGTGGATATCGGTGATATCTCCCCTTTTTATATGTTGCGCCCATTGAAGACTCCGGTGGTTTAACGGATGCCGAGCCAGTTCTTCGCCGGTGATTATTTGAAGATAGGATATGTATAATAATAACACAAAACAGCCGCCAAGAAGAGTGAGGCCGATATGACGAAGATTTTTGGCCAGGCTGCGCCCCATCAGGCTGTCAATGAAAGAAGCGTCAGAAATGCCTGTTTTAGAGACGGTGAAAATCATTCCTAGTAGCAGAAAATTAGCTGCCATGGAACTGCCGCCATAACTGATGTAAGGCAGTGTGATTCCCGTCATCGGCATAAATTTGGTAACGCCGGCAATAATCAGGAACGTCTGCAAGGCCAAAAAAGCAGTTAGCCCTCCTGTCAACAGCGAAACAAATTCGGTCGGGGCGTGAATTGCTGCGCGAAATCCCCGGTAAATCAGCAGCATATAGGCTAAAATAACGGCGACGGAGCCTAGCAATCCCATTTCTTCGCCAATAGCGGAAAAAATAAAATCGGTATGCACTTCGGGAATCAGCGAGGGATAGCCCCAGCCGATACCGCTGCCGAAGAGTCCTCCGGAGCCCAGCGCAAATAAGGACTGAATAATCTGGAACGCCTTGCCGTTGGGGTCAGCCCAGGGATTGAGCCATATGTCCACCCGGGTATGCACATGAGGAAAGGCCAGATAACAGACGGCAGCCCCGGAAAAAAACAGGATAAAAGCCAATAACACATAGCTGATACGGCCGCAGGCCAGATAGACCATGACAATGGCGGCTCCAAAGTATAGCAGCGCGGCTCCCAGATCTTTTTCCACAACCAGCAGCACCAGCGCCACAGCCACCATCAACAGTAGTGGTCCGGCAAATCGTAACGGCGGTAATAACAAACGACCGTAACGCCGGCCTGAGAATGTAAGAATTTCACGATGTTCCGCCAGATAAGCAGCTAAAAAAACCATTAAAAACAATTTGGCGAATTCCGATGGCTGAAAACGGAGGAATCCCAGCGTCAACCAGTTTTTGTTACCGCCGACATCGATTCCGAATAGTGCAGTGACCATCAAAAGACCTACACCGACGATTCCGCAAATGTATTTGTATTCGGACAGTTTTTCCAGACGGTGTCCCAAACAGGCCACACCCAGGAACAGCAGCAACCCGGTCACTATCCAGATCGTTTGCGACATCATCAGGGCAGGTTTTAACCGCCAAATTACCGTCAGACCGATCGCGGTCAGAAAAGTGACTACTGGCAGCAACAGAGGATCGCCATAAATCCGTTGATAGCATAACAGCCCATGGACGGCGGCTAAACCAGCGACGAAGATAAACCAAGCCGTGCCGGCGGAGATTAGAGCCTGACCGGCGGTTTGAGTGACAATCAGTAAACCATTGAACAAAAGCACCGCCACAAGTAGCAAAAGCCTGCTTTCTGTATGGACAAAACTGTGGGAAAATGGACTGCTTCCCATGGATTTCATAACGAGTTTTCCAACAAAATGGCGGTAATATTGTCGATACCTCCGGCGTTAAGAGCTTCTGTGATTAAGGTGTGCAGCGCTTGCTGACCAGTGCAGACACTGAGAATTGCCGTAATTTCGTCATCGGTCAGCAATCCGGTGAGACCATCCGTGCACAACAATAAGCGGTCACCGGGTTTGCGGGAAAAATGCCCGCTGTCCACCTCTGCTTGCTCGCTTACACCGGCGGCCCGGGTCAAAATGTTGCGCTGCGGATGGACTTGGGCTTCGGCGCGGGTCAGTGCGCCGCTGCGCAGCAATTCGCCGACAAGAGAATGGTCATTGGTTATCTGGGCCAACTGTTGACCGCGAAAAAGATAAAGACGGCTATCTCCCAAATGGCTCCAAAAAACATCTTCACCGGTAACGTATACCACTGTCAAAGTGCTGCCCATACCAGCGTATTCTGGATTTGTTCTGGCCCGGGAAAAAATGACCGCATTAGCCTGTTCAACTGCCTGACGCAACAGAATTTCACCCTGTTGCGTCGGGTGGTCAGGAAAAGGCTGTTCCGCTACATATCCCGCTACGGTGTTGACACCCAGTTGGCTGGCTATTTCACCGGCTGCGTGTCCTCCCATGCCGTCGGCAACAATATATAAATGGGGTGGAACACATAAAAAGCTATCCTCGTTGGTGGTGCGGATTTTACCAATATCAGAAGCGGCATGTGCTAACAATATACATTCACCTCTTTACCTCGAAAGTGACGGGACCAATCTGAATGGAGTCCCCTTCTGTCAATCCGGATTCGGCGCTGATTCTTTGGCCATTCAGGAAGGTTCCGTTGGTACTGCCTAAATCAGTCAGAGAAAAATCGTTCTGATAACGGGCGATACAGGCATGTTCCGCCGAAACGAAAGTGTCTGAAATAATAATATCATTGTGACTGCTGCGACCAATGATCAGATTTTCTTTTAGCGGAAATTGTTGGCCAACCGTCAACCCGGCGCCTGCTTTGGCGCTGGTTACCTGCAGATAGGCAACCTGCACCGGAAGGACCGGCTGGGGTTGGCCCCAGCGATCTTGGCGTATGGCGTGGAGAACCTGATAAATAAAATAATACAAAAGCGCCAGAAAGCTATATTGCAAAAAGACGGTCAGTATCTGCCATAGTTGTGCTTTACCGGGCAATTTATCTCACCTCATATACAATCAGCGTATTCCCCAGTTTGATGCGGTCACCGGTTTTCAGCGTTTTGCGGGTAATGCGCTGATCATTCACATAAGTACCGTTTAGACTTCTGGCGTCGTAGAGAACTTGACTATCTTCTTCGCAGGCAATAAATGCATGCAACCGTGAGGTGTTGAGATCGGTCAGCGGCAATTCATTGGTTTCACGCCGACCAATATTGATTCGGCTTCCGGTCAATGGAATAATTTTCCCCGTATCAGCACCCTCTACCACCGTCAGCTTTCCCTGGGGTTTCGGACAAAATCGCGCAGAAGGTGTTAGTGGTGCAAAAATCTGAGTGTTTTGCGGTGATTCTTGGGAAGGTCCAGCGCTGGTCACCACCTTTTTTTGACATAACCTTGACTGAGTATCCTCCTTGAAGGCTTCTCCGGAAGGAACCGCGTTGGGTGGCTGGCTAAAGGTACTGCCAAGCACCGGGCAACCGGGAGATGCCGTATCGTCGCTAGAAAAAAAGATCATGGGAGTATCTATCAGAGTATAATTTTGTCGGGAAGCCTGATTCTGCAGATAATCGGACAATTCTTGCCCAATGGCCGGAATGCAGGACTCCAGGCGCTGGTAATCGTCCGGATGCATCCTGACCGTGTAGCGATTGGGCGCATAAATGGCGGAGACGCTGACGGACCTCTCCTGCTCCATCAACCGGGCCAATTGCTTTCCCAATTCTACAGGTTCCAGAGCGCCGTCAAATTTCTCGAAAAAAAAACCTTCAATATGTTTTTCCAGAAAACGTTCCAGTTTAGTGACAATTTTCATTTTTCATTACTCCTATAACCCATGATTTTATACGGGTTAACTGATAAGTATTATAAGCCATTGCCCTGCATCCGTCAAAATACGCGGGTCTGAAAAGCCTGATATTATCAATCGTGCGTCTGTTTAGCTTCCATGACTCGCTTGCGCAGCTGGCCGCAGGCCGCATCGATGTCCGCTCCCATTTCACGGCGTATCGTGGCGTTGATGCCACCGGCTTCCAATATTTGCCCGAAGGATTTAACGCGGGTCGGTTCCGGCCGGAAAAGCCCTCTCTCCGGGACGGGATTCACCGGAATCAGATTGACGTTGGCTAGCCGTTTTTTCAGGAGACGGGCTAACTCGCGGGCGTGTTCCGGCTGGTCGTTAATGCCGGCAATCAACGTGTATTCATAAGTAACCCGGCGGCCGGTGGCAGCGGCGTAGGCGTCGCCAGCCTGCAGCACCGTTTCCAACGGGTAAGTGTTGTTGATGGGCATTAAGCGGGAACGGATTTCATTATTAGGAGCGTGCAATGATATTGATAAAGTAATCGGTAGCCCTTCGCCGGCCAGCCGTTGCATAGCAGGCTCTAGACCGGAAGTGGACAGAGTAATGGAACGATAACTCAAATTCAGGCAGTAAGGCTCATGCAGCAGGCGGATAAACCGCAAGACCTGCTCATAATTGGCCAAGGGTTCGCCAGAACCCATGATGACAATGGAGTGAATCCCTTTCCCCTCCGGTTCCGCCGCGGCTAATTCACCGGCAACAAAGAGGACCTGGCTGAGAATTTCGCCTCCCGTTAAATTACGGGTCATGCCATGCAGGTTTGAGGCGCAAAATATGCAGCCCATACCGCAGCCAACCTGCGTTGACACGCAGACGCTGGCACCGTATGGCTGCCGCATCAGTACTGTTTCCACAGACAATCCGTCAGACAGTTCCAGTAAATATTTGCTGGTGCAGCCATCTGCGGAATGTTGACGGGCCGCCGCGTTTACTTGATAGGCGGTAAAATGCTGTTCCAATAACTGACGCTGTTTTAGGGAAAGGTCTGTCATTTGCTGAAAGTCAAAAGTTTGCCGCTGATAAAGCCATTGGGCAATTTGTTTTCCCCGGTATTTTTCTATGCCCAGTTCCGCAACGGCAGCGGCAATTTCGTGGCTGAACAAACCAAACAGTTCTTTTTTCATTGCCATAACCGCCTTTCTTTACCGTCTGCGCAAACGGGCGATAAAAAAACCGTCCACTCCATCAAGATGCGGCCACAGCTGCAGCATTTCCTCCGGACGCTGGCGAACCGGCAAAAAACTTCCGGCCGGTTCCAGGTAAAAATCCGAATGGGCCGACAGGAATTTTTGCACCACGGCTTCATTTTCCTCCGGTTCGGTAGTGCAGGTACTGTAAACCACAACGCCTCCCGGTTTTATGCAATGGGCGCAACTGGACAGAATGGATAACTGCAACGGCGGTAATTCACTCAACAGCGCGGCGTCTTTACGCCAGCGCGAATCCGGTTTGCGGCGCAAAACCCCTAACCCGGAACAGGGAGCGTCGACCAGTACCCGGTCGGCCTGTCCGGCGAAGGATTCATGAAGGACTGCGGCATCCAGAGTTTGGCATTGGATGATGTCTAAGCCTAGACGATTGGCGTTGTCCATGGTCAGTTTCAATTTATGCTCGTGTAAATCAGTGGCGATCACCCGGCCCTGATTGTTCATCAATGCGGCGATATGGGTGGTTTTTCCGCCCGGAGCGCTACAGGCGTCAATAATAGTTTCACCCGGTTGCGGCGCCAGTACATGAGCCACCAGCATCGAACTCTCATCCTGGACCTGGCATAACCCGGTCTGCAGCGGCGACAGCTGGTTGAGTCCCTGATGTTCATGACAGAGAATTCCTTCCGGGGTCCAAAGGGAAGCCGTCGCGCTGACGCCTTCATTGGCCAGCTGGGTCAGTAACTGATCTCGCTGGATTTTAAGCGTATTGGTCCGTAGCGATAACGGTGGGATTTGATTATTGCAGCGGCAAAGTTCTTCGCAGGCGGCTTCGCCCAAGCGTTCCCGCCAGCGGCGAATCAGCCATTCAGGATGAAAGTATTCCAGTGCCAGATATTTTGCCGGATCCTCGCTACGCGCAGGATAGACGGCCTTTTCCGGACTGCGGACGACATTGCGGAGTACGGCGTTGACAAACTTAACCGTACCGGCATGACCATATTTCTTAGCCAGTTCCACTGCCTGATTGCAAGCGGCGGATGGCGGAATCCGGGACAAAAACAGGAGTTGATACAATCCCAGGCGGAGTATATTGCGAATAACCGGCGGGATTTTTCCCACCGGGCGATCGACATAACGGCCTAAAATCCAGTCCAGAGTCGCGCCGGCCCTGACGACGCCATATACCAATTCCGTGATAAAACGGCGGTCAAGATCGCTTACGGCTTCCGGGCCTTTAAGAAAACGGGTCAAGGCAATATTGGCATAGGCACCGTTAATATCCGTTTCATTGATGATTTTTAACGCCAATTCCCGGGCGCTGGGCTGAGATGGACTGCTTTTTAGGCGAGTTTTCATAATAATTATCTCCGTTTATCAACAGAATTCTTTAGTTATCTTTTTGTCTTCAGTGAAGCGGGTTGAACATCTTTAGCTTTTATCGTTAGCTGTAAAGGATGGTTTTAAAAAATTCTGTATTGCCTTTTCTACCAATGACATTTCTACCCGTGTATTACAGCAGGGACCAAACGGACGTTGGTTTAAAATACCAATAACCGGCAGTGGAAAAACGTCTTGAATTCCACTGGTCAAATCTCTTTCACAGGCTACGGCCAATACGGCATGTGGTCGCAGAGACTTAATCACCCGGCGGGCCAGCGTGCCGCCAGTGACGACGGCCAGACGAACGCCATAGGTTTCGGTCAGCGCAAGAAATTCGCCGATCTGGCAATTACCGCAACGTTTGCAGTTGGCGACATCCCTTGTAAGTTTATGCGGACAGTTCTCCAACTGAATACAATGCGGCAGTAAAATTAAAAGTTTTTCCGGTGTCACGGCAATATGGCGCCGGCGGATCAAGTGATTGCTGACTTCAATAAAGGAGCGTTCTACCCTTTCTTTATCGAAGTGAAAAAGCCGACCAATACGGACGGCCACAGGAAATAATAAATTAATCGCCGACCAGGCTAAACCCTGAAAAACCGCAAAGGTAGGCAAGCCAAGAATAGCTAAAATAATGCCACCTACACCACAGGTAATAGAAAAAATGACGGTTCCCAAAATCAAGCCAAACAACCATGGCAAATAAGCGCTAATGTTAGCCAGGCCGGGAATACTGACCATCCACAATCCATAGGTGGAAAAGGCAGCCAACAGCAGGCTGATCAAAATAAGCGCCAGAAACAAACGTTTTCGAGGGCGGGGAGCAACTTTTATCATAGTTTCATCACCTCGGTTACTACCCCAATTTATCGCCGGTTTGAATACCATAACCGCAGACCCAGTTATGGGCTTTCATATGGCGTTTACTTTCCGGCTGTACTTCTAAAATTTCCAACAAACCTTTGCCGGTCGCCACGGCACAGCCCTCACCGGTCATTCGGACGATCTGCCCCGGTGATGCGTCGGAACTTTCCGGTAGGATCCGGGTTTGCCAAAGTTTTAATCCACTGTCGCGATAATGACTAAAGGATCCGGGCCACGGGTTTAATCCCCTGATTTGGTTATGAATGGCCGTAGCCGGATTGTTCCAGTCAATGCGTTCCGTTTCGCGGGTGAGCAACGGTGCATAGGTGGCCGCTGCATGATCCTGCGGGCGACGCACGACAGCGCCGTGTATCAGTTGTCTGACCGTATCGGATAAAAGCGACGCGCCCAATTCTTGCAGGCGTTGGTACAATTCTCCGGTGGTTTCATCCGGTCCAATGGCGGTTTCCGCCGTCAATAGCATATCGCCGGTGTCCATGCCGGTATCCATCCGCATCGTGGTGACACCCGTCCTCGTTTCACCGTTGACCACTGCCCAGTGAATGGGTGCTGCGCCCCGGTAGTGCGGCAGCAAAGACGCGTGCACGTTGATACAGCCCAGCGGCGGCAGATCCAGAATGTTTTGCGGCAACAACTGTCCGAACGCCACGACGATAATTAAATCCGGCTTGTATTGGACAATTTGCTCGATGACTTCCGGTTCCCGTATGCGTTCCGGTTGAAATACCGGCACTTGATATTCCAGCGCTCGTACTTTGACCGCTGAAAAGGCCAGTTTTTGCCCTCTCCCTTTGGGGCGATCCGGCTGGGTGACCACCGTCAGCACCTGATGGCCGTCTTCTATCAGGCGGTCAAGACAGGGAACGGCAAAATCAGGAGTTCCCATAAATATAACGCGCAATGGTTCTGTCATTTCCTGTTTACCCTTTCTGTAACGAGGTTGCTTTATCAATGAACAAGATGCCGTCCAGGTGATCAATTTCATGCTGTAATGCCCGATTCAGCAACCCGCTGCCCACAATTCGGATTTTTTTACCGTGCCGGTTTATTCCTTCCACTGTCACTTGGGCAAACCGTTCCACTTCACCATACATGCCAGGAACGCTGAGACAGCCTTCGGCGGCGCATTCAGAACCTTCGCTTTCCACAATTACCGGGTTGATCAGTTCGATCAAACCCTCGCCGGTATCCAGTACAATTATCCGCAGGGAAACACCAACCTGCGGTGCGGCCAGACCAACCCCCTCCGCCTGATACATAGTTTCCGCCATATTATCCAGAAGGGTTTTGATTTTTTTATCACATTTGGAAACCGGTGCTGCCACCTCTTTCAGCACCTTGTCCCCAGCTCTTTTAATTTCCATGACCGCCATGCTGTTTTTCAGCCCCCTTAAATTTTAAGACGATTATGAACAAATTTTATCACATATCGTTCGCCGATGAAAGCCGGATGAAAAATTGTCTCCGGTTAGATTGCGTTTACCGGATCCACATCCACGTACATATCCGGCTGGCAATGCAATTCCAGTTGCCGGAGCCTCGCTTTCACCACGGATGCATTTCTGGTTTTCAGCAGAATATGGATGCGAAAAACATCATTTACCCGAGTGATGGATGCCGGATACGGACCAATGAGTTCCGTGTCCGGCATCGGATCGGGAAGTGTCAATTGGGTCGCCAGGCGCCGTGCTTTCTCCCAGGCGTCCATTTCCTTTTTGGCAGAAATGACAATTTTGATTAAGTCGACAAACGGCGGATAGGCTAATTGCCGCCGGTATTCCAGCTCTTCCTGGTAGAAATCCAGATAATGGTGAGCCGCTCCGTGACAAACCGCATAGTGCTCCGGATTGTAGGTCTGCAATATCACCTGTCCGGGTTTTCCTCCTCTGCCGGCCCGTCCTGCTACTTGGGTCAGCAGTGAATAGGTTCGTTCCGCCGCCCGGAAATCAGGAAGGTTTAATGCAGTATCGGCAGAAATAATTCCCACACCAGTGACATTGGGGATATCATGTCCTTTGGCCACCATCTGCGTTCCCAGTAAAATATTATAGTCACCACGGGAAAAACTGGTTAAAATTTGCTCATGTGACAGTTTGCCGCCCGTAGTATCCTGATCCATCCGGATAACCCGGGCATCGGGATAGAATTTCTGAAGTTCCTCTTCCACCTTTTGGGTTCCTGTGCCAAAATATTTGATATACCGGCTTTGGCAATGGGGACAGGTAGACGGCGGCGGATATTGTTTTAGACAATAATGACACCGCAAAAATTTACTGGAAGCATGATAAACCAGAGAAACGTCGCAGTGCGGGCATTTTAAGACCTGGCCGCATTCCCGGCACATCACAAAGGTTGAATAGCCGCGGCGATTCAGCATCAGGATAACCTGCTCCTGTTTTTCCAGCGTTTCCGACAGCATCTGGCGCAGCGGTTCGGACAAAACACCGCGCCGGCGGGATTTCAATTCTTGACGCATATCTACAATCGTCACTGGCGGCAATGGTTCGTTATTGATCCGCTCCTCCAAAGTCAGTAAAACATGCTGTCCCTGTTTTGACTGATAATATGTTTCTAAAGAAGGGGTTGCACTGCCCAGTAAAGCGACTGCACCAGCAAACCGGCAACGGGCAAAAGCAACGTCACGGGCGTGGTAACGGGGCGACTCTTCCTGCTTATAGGCGGTTTCGTGTTCTTCGTCAACTACGATGATTCCCAGATTGGGTACTGGAGCGAATACTGCAGAACGAGCTCCGATCACAATGCCGGATTGACCACTGCGCAATCTTCGCCAGGCATCATAACGCTCACCCTCGGAAAGCCTGCTATGAATGACCGTCACATCGTCACCGAAACGCTCCTTAAAGCGGTTAATAATTTGGCTGGTCAGCGCAATCTCGGGTACCAGTACAATGGCCTGGCGGCCTGACTGACGGACGGTGGCCACGGCTTCAATGTAGATTTGCGTTTTGCCGCTGCCGGTAATACCATGCAACAAAAAGGATCGATATTCCCCACTGTTTAAAAAAAGGAAAATACTGTCAAAAACTTGCTGCTGAGCAGCAGTAAGTGCTTTGGTTCCGGCTTCGGCAGTTTTTTGATCGCCGCTGGCAGCATACGTGTCACGAATGACCGGTATAAGCTCGCTGGCAATCCAACCGGCCTTAATCAATCGGTTGGCCATATCCCGGGACAGCTCCCAGCGGGGCAGATCAGCCATTTTTAAGATGCCTTCCCTGCCTAAAATGGCCAGAAAACGTTGTTGTTTAGGTCTGAGTTTCAGCCATTCCCGACTGCTTTTATCAAACGGTTCGCTGATTAAACGCAACTGCGTTTCGTAGCGGGGACGGCCTCTAAACATCACCTGTCCGGTCGTCTCAACCATTTTATGACGGATTAACGTTAACAATACTTTTTTCCAATCCAGATCAGTGGCTGAAAACTGTTTTTTTAGGTGTTGTTCATCCGTCGCGCCATTTTTCTTCAGGAAAAGCCATAATTCCCGGTAAAGCGGCTCACGGTTTTGAAAAAAACAGTCAACGGTCTCGTCTGCAGTGGTGGTCGCCTGGTAGATTTTTTTGTTTTGAATACCGGATTTTCCCGGAATAAACAACCGCAGCGCATCCGTCAGTGTCGTAAGATAGTGTTCACTGATCCATTGCGCGGTAGCGAACATATCTTTGTCAAACCAGGGGTGTTCATCCAAAGCCGCAACGATGAATTTCATTACCGAAACATCTTCAGCCGCGAAGACTAAGGGATCGGCTGGGGGATGAACCGAAACAACAAACCCTTCAGCCTGGCGAGTGCCGAAAGGTACCAGAACACGCCAGCCAACATCAAGCTGTGGCAAATGTTCCGGTACGAGATATGAGAATTCTTTATGAATGCTGCGGGCTGGAATATTGACCAACACTTGGGCAACTGTTTCCATACGGACACTCTTTCTGACGGGCTGTTATGATTACGGCGGCCCGGCGGGTTAAAAATAGGCAAAAACAAAGGGGACTTTAAAGTCCCCTTGTTTTTACTCGGATCTTATATGATATTATTCGCGCCGCGCGCGCTAAATCCCTGCTATTGAACAACAGAATTTGGTACGGACTTCATTAAATTCCGGCTTGCTGACGCAGCATTTCCGCCTTATCAGTCCGTTCCCAGGGAAGATCCACATCGGTGCGGCCAAAGTGACCATAAGCGGCCGTTTGCCGGTAAATGGGGCGGCGAAGATCCAAAGCTTTGATAATGCCGGCGGGACGAAGATCAAAATTTTTGTTGATCAGTTCAACAATCAAAGAATCTTCTACTTTTCCTGTGCCGAAGGTTTCGACCATAATAGAAACCGGACGGGCGATACCGATAGCATAAGCCAGTTGAATTTCACATTTGTCGGCCAGGCCGGCGGCCACAACATTTTTCGCCACGTAACGTGCGGCGTAGGCTGCGGAGCGGTCAACTTTTGTGGGATCTTTACCGGAGAAAGCGCCGCCGCCATGACGGGCCATGCCGCCATAGGTGTCAACGATGATTTTGCGTCCGGTCAGGCCGGCGTCACCCTGGGGACCGCCGACAACAAAGCGGCCGGTGGGGTTAATATAATACTTGGTTTTATCATCCAAAAGTTCTGCCGGCACAATGGGGCGAACCACGTGAGCCAGTAGGTCTTTTTCGATGGTGGCCAATTCCACTTCCGGACCATGCTGGGTGGAAATAACGATGGTGTCCACGCGGAACGGTTTGCCATCCACATATTCTACGGTTACCTGAGTTTTGCCATCCGGGCGCAAATAGGACAACGTACCGTTTTTGCGCACTTCCGATAAGCGGCGCGACAATTTGTGCGCCAAAGCAATCGTCAGCGGCATGTATTCTGGTGTTTCGTTGGTGGCATAACCGAACATCATGCCCTGATCGCCGGCGCCGATGTCTTCGTTGGAATCCAGTTCACCTTTTTTGGCTTCCATTGATTTGTTAACACCCATGGCAATATCCGGCGACTGTTCATCGATCGAGATCAGAACGCCGCAAGTTTCACCGTCAAAACCAAATTTGGCCCGAGTGTAACCGATGGATTTGATCGTTTCCCGAACAATTTTGGGGATATCAACGTAACAACTAGTGGTGATTTCACCAACCACATGCGCCATGCCAGTGGTTACCAGGGTTTCGCAAGCCACGCGGGCCAGTGGATCCTGGGCGATAATCGCATCCAGCACACTGTCGGAAATCTGGTCGGCAATTTTGTCAGGATGGCCTTCCGTAACCGACTCAGAAGTAAATAATACACGTTTCTCTGTCATCAGTGTTCCTCCTTGTAAAAAATAAAAACTCCCAGACATAGGGAGGCGAAAAAGCACTCCCCATCTTGCGGCAATCGCCGCCGGAATTGGCACCGTTTCGATTTATAAAAAATCAAATGGTTGCCGCGGCTTCATCGGGCCAGTCCCTCCGCCAACTCTTGATGAG
>DATMYQ010000278.1:0-5521 GCA_035560935.1 Patescibacteria group bacterium
ATTTAAAATAAGCAAAGAAAAGGGAGGCGAGGAACTGGTGAAAAAACAGGTGTCATTGGATCCCGGTGTGAATGAGATGTTGGCGGTTGCCAAGGAAAAAGGAGTGCAGACGGTCTGGGACCGTTACCAAAGTCAGCTCCCGCAATGCGGATTTGGCGAAAGCGGTCTTTGCTGCCGTAATTGTTTGCAGGGACCCTGCCGGGTTGATCCGTTTGGTGACGGTCCGGCCGCCGGAGTCTGTGGCGCGGGACCGGATACCATCGTAGCCCGGAATCTGATCCGGGGAATAGCCGGTGGCGCTGCCAGCCATTCCGGCCATGCCAAGCATCTGGCTCATGTGTTGAAAAAAGTGGGCCAGGGAAAAGCGCCGGATTATGGTGTGAAAGAAGAGGGAAAATTGCAGGCCGTAGCCGACCGCTTGGGAATTCCCCGGGCTGGACTGAATACGCAGCAACTGGCGGCGGCGGTGGCGAAAGCATCAATAGAAGAATTTTCTGAGCGGGATGAACCCAACGCCTGGGCGGTGACTACACTGACCAGTGGCCGGGTAAAGAAAATGCAGGAATTGAACGTTACCCCTTACGGTATTGACAGTATCATCGCCGAGATTATGCATCGAACCACACTGGGTGTGGATGCCGACCCGGTCAATTTACTGCTGGCCGGTGTCAAAGGGGCTATGGCCGATTATGCCGGCTGCCATTTAGGCACGGATTTGGCCGACATTTTGTTTGGCATACCGGCGCCGGTGGTCAGTGAAGCCAATATGGGAGTTATTAAGGAAAAAGCGGTGAACGTGGCCTTACATGGTCATAACCCGGTGCTTTCCGACATGCTGGTCAGCGTGGCCCGTGACAAAGATATGGTGGCGGAAGCGAAAGCAGCCGGCGCTGACGGCATCAATCTGATGGGTATCTGCTGTACAGGGAATGAAGTGCTGATGCGTCACGGTGTTCCCACCGTCACTAATGCGTTATCGCAGGAGTTGCCGATCATGACCGGCGCGATGGACGCGATGGTAGTGGATTACCAGTGTGTATATCCGTCACTGGCCAATGTGGCCGAGTGCTTTGGCACCCGTTTGATTACCACCATGGATATCGCCAAAATACCCGGCGCCACTCACGTCGAATTCACGGAAGAAGAGGCCGGGGTGCGGGCCCGGGAAATTCTGCGCATGGCGATTGAGGCCTTTAAGCGGCGTCGGAATAAGCCGGTACATATTCCCGCAGTGACCCGCAAGGTGGTTTCTGGTTTTTCCACGGAAGCCATTGTGGGGGCATTGGCAAAATTGGATGCGGCCGATCCGTTAAAACCGTTGGTGGATAATATTGTTAACGGCAACATTCAGGGCGTGGTCCTGTTTGCCGGCTGTGCCAACGTGAAGGTGGTACAGGATCAGGGCTTTATTGAAGTGGCCCGGGAACTGATTCGTCATAATGTATTGGTACTGGCGACCGGTTGCGGCGCCGGTGCCTTTGCCCGTCACGGATTTATGGACCCGCAGGCAACACTGGATTATGCCGGTGATGGTCTGAAGGCGGTGCTGACGGCTATTGGTGAAGCCAATGGTCTCGGCGGTCCGCTGCCGCCGGTGCTGCACATGGGATCTTGCGTGGACAATTCCCGTCCGGTGGACGTTGCGGTGGCATTGGCCAACCGGCTGAATGTGGATTTATCGCAACTGCCGGTGGTGGCCAGCGCGCCGGAATACAAAACAGAAAAAGCACTGTCCATCGGTACCTGGGCCGTGACGTTGGGGCTGCCCACTCACTTGGGACTGGTGCCGCCGGTGATCGGCAGTGCGCTGGTTACCCGGGTGCTGACTCAGGATATTAAAGAATTAACCGGAGGCTATTTTATTGTTGAAACCAACCCGTTGACGGCGGCAGAGAAAATTTTTGCCGCATTGCAGGAGCGGCGGCAGAAACTCGGTCTTGGCGTCAGTCGCTGGTAAGGGGGCAGACATATGATAAGAGAAATTATGGTCCGACCGGAACGTTGCTTGGGTTGTCACTCTTGCGAGATGGCCTGTGCGATTGCCCATACCCCGGCTAAAAATCTGGCGGGCGCCTTGCTGGCCGGTCAGCGGGGCTTAAAACAGATTTATGTGGAACAGGTGGACAATTTTAAAGCGCCGGTTGTTTGCCGGCATTGTGATGATGCTCCCTGCATCGCCGTTTGTGCGACACATTCCCTCCATCGTACGGAAGACGGTCTGGTGACCAATGAAGACCGGCAGGAACAGTGCCTGGGGTGCTGGATGTGCGCAATTGCCTGTCCGTTTGGCATGATCCGTCAGGATGCCCCCAAACGCCGGGCGTTGAAATGTGACCGGCAGTGTCTTGATGACAAGGATATTCCAGCCTGTGTAGGGGCTTGCCCCACCAGTGCGTTGGTCTACACCGATGTGGCTGCGTTTGAAGCGGAGCGGCGCCGGCAACAGGTTGCGAACCTGCAGGCAGGCGGAGCGGCACAGCCGTAAACAGAGGAAGCAGCAACAGAACCGGGCGAAACGTATTGACGTTCACCCGGTTCTGCTTTGTATCGCGGATATCAGCGCGGTGTTTCCTAAAATAATGAAGTGCCGGTGGGGAGAATGCTCTAGCACGGCCGCTCTATATGCTTGGCGATTGGCGGGAGAATATGCTATACTGAATAAAGATTTTGACGGTCACGGGGGATACGGGTGATGATGACTTGGGGAATGTTGATTGCAATTCTGGCAGGAATTTGGGTGTTCTTTGACGCAAAAAAACGGGGCAGTGCGCCGAATGTTGCGGGAATGTGGGCGCTGGGAACCGTGGCCCTGCTGATTGTGTTTTTGCCTTTGTATTTGTTGTTTGGACGCAAGCCGGCGGTGAAACCTTATCGGCGCGGGGACATTATTGACGTGGAAGCGATTCCGGTGGAAGAAATTATTTACTGTACCATGTGCGGCGGTAAAGCCAAGGAAGATTTTGTGGTGTGCCCGCATTGCGGACATACGCTGAAACCTCAATGCACCTCGTGCGGTAAGACACTGGACAGAACCTGGCGTGTTTGTCCGTTTTGCCAGGAACCGGCGGGGCATAAATAAATGTCGGCTTTGCAACTTTTAAGCGGAGAGCGATGAATTACCGACAAAAAGGAATGGACAGATTTAGAGCGCTGTGCTATAATACTTTTTGTGGTTAACACAATATGCGCCCGTAGCTCAGGGGATAGAGCGTTGGCCTCCGGAGCCAGAAGCGCAGGTTCGATTCCTGCCGGGCGCACCATAGTAAAAACAAAGCTCTCAGCGATTGGCGCTGAGGGCTTTTTCTTATTTGCCATGTTAGTGGATAGAATCCGGTTTCCACGGGGCTGATCCGGTTGTGGGCAAAACGGAGTGTGTGGGCCGATTTAACAAATAATTAACATTGGCGGCATTGACGGTAGCGCCGACGCTCCACTATGATGAAAGTGTGTTTGTGAGAACGGGACTCGCTTTACAACGCGGCTGCGATTCGAGTATAAGGGCATTGTGAATAATGCTGTTTATACAGTGAAGCGATAAAGTATTATAGGATACGATGGAGACAAAAATATGGAATACGTGATCATCCTTGTTGTGTTGCTGAAGTCGCATCCGATATTCAGCTTTTTTGTATTATTTGGCGGAGGTCTGGTGGGTCTGGCTGTTATGGCGTTAACGAACCGGGGGAAATTTGTAGCTTTTGGGGCAGCATTTATTTTCACGGTTTATTTTGGCAGCCTTTTCATGGGGCATTTTGTGAGCAATTACCTGCTGGAACAGTATGGAGAGCGGGGAGAAGCAATGATGGTGGATATCAGCCCCACAGCGGATTCGTACAATGATCAGGTGGTGCTGCGTTACGACGTAATGATTCAGTCACCCAATCGGCAGCCGCTGTCAACGCATTGCTTAAGCTCGGATTTTAATATAGTGCATCCGGAATCGTCGAATCATTATGTGTATCCGGGGACCGGCGTTAAGTTTAATGTTTGGTTTCTGCCGGAGTATCCGAGAGCTTTTACGATTATCGCCAATGATGACAGCGCTTATTCCCAAGGATTGCGGCGCGGGAAGGAAGCGAAAGAAATAAATCGTCTGACCAATCAGCTGAAGATGGATCCCCAGAATACCGATCTTATCGAAAAACTAAATCAAGCGCAGGAAAGGCAAAAAAACAATAAATGAAGTACAATCGCTGTTCCGGGAAGCGTTACATTTTGCTTGAAGTAATATTGTGACGGTTTTTTACAATACAAAAGCGAAAATATGAAGTAACTTGAAAAGTGAAATGCCGTGGCCGGTTATTTGCACAAAATCAGTAAAACAAGCCAAGAAGAGTAAGGTAACGGTGCGACAGGAAAAATGCAAACAGAGTATAAGGGAGGATTATGTATGGGGAGAATTAATTTAGGCAGTAAGATTGTCAATTACCCTATGCCAGTGGCTATTGTGGGATCAAAAGTCAACAACAAAGTGAACTTTATGACTGCGGCCTGGATAAGTATGGTCAGCCATAATCCGCCGAAAATGGCCGTCACGTTGGGAAAGCATCATCATACGAATAAAGGAATCAAAGAAAATAAAGCTTTCAGCGTTTGTTTTCCATCCACCGGTCAAATGAAAATAGTGGATTTGTGTGGTCTTGTTTCCGGTGAAAAAGTGGATAAATCGGAGTACTTTGCCGTTTTTTACGGAGAGTCGGAACACGCGCCGCTGGTGGATGACTTTTTGTTAAATGTCGAATGCAAGCTGGATAAAATTGACGTAAATGGCATGAATGAAACCTTTATTGGCGATATCGTCGGGATATTTGCCGATGAAACGGTATTAACAAACGGCAAAGTCGACTTTGACAAACTGGACCCCATTATTCTGGGACAGGTGACTACCGAATACCGATGCCTGGGAGCTCAAATCGGTCAGGCCTGGAGCGCAGGGAAAAAATAGCATGAAACATGTTCTGCGGCATTCGAAGGACGAATGCCGTTTTCTAAACACTTTTAACGATTCAACCGGAATCCATTGACCAAAGTGTGAGTTTGCTTGCATTTTTGGGGGTGAAGACATGAGAAGTTTGCTTTCGGAAAGGCGTATATGGGAGGAAATCATGTCGAAATTCATTATAAAAACGGTGTTGACGGTGCCGGTGTTTTTCCTTTTGTTGGTCTGTTTTTTCGTTCAGCCCGGCTGGGCGGCCATTCCGGTGCTTCCGCTGTCGTTTAATGGTTACCGAATCAGTTCTTATGATGTACATATCAAAGTGAACAGCAACAATATCTTGGATGTCACCGAAACGATTATGGCACATTTTGATCAGGAAAAGCATGGAATTTACCGGACTATCCCCATAATCAACACGACGACCCGGGTTATGGATCAGCAAGAAGTTTGGCGAACCCATAAATCCCGGGTCAGAAATATTTCGGTTACTGACGAAGCGGCGGGGACCGGAATTCCGTTTCAGAAAAAAGCAGATAAGAACAACCTGATTCTTACGATCGGCGATCCTGGCGCGACCATAAC
>DATMYQ010000279.1:0-3100 GCA_035560935.1 Patescibacteria group bacterium
AGTCAGGGATGAGAAAAAAACCAGGAGGGTTATTATGCCGCAACGGAAGCCGTTTTTTGAATTACCATACAGTGAGCGCCAGTTTATTGTTTTTGCCGGCGATGAAGTGGTGGAAGCCAACGAAAAAGCCGAGGCGCTCAATGCTGAGGATTGGAAATATTTTGTCAGCGCGGAAGCTTATATTGACTATATAAAGTCGCAAATTGGCCCGGTTACGCAGGATCTGTTATGGCGGATCAACGGCCTGCTGCGGTCTTATCTGGCCGCAAAGAAAGAAGGAATAAAATTACGGCTGGTGGAGAGAAATTTGGCGGCCTCGTTTCAATTGCCGCCGGGACATCCACGGGATCATACGGTGTATGTTGGTCATCCGGCGCAGCCGCAGCGGTATATGATGCTGGCGGATTTTCACCGGGAAGTCTTTCAGCATAAGTTTTCTGAGATTATTTCCATATTGCTGAATTTGGGAGCAAGGGATATTCATGTGAAGTCAATGAAGGGTTGGGGACTGGATTTTTTAATCAGTCTGGATCCGGTGCATCTGTCCTTGCCAGTGAATGATGGTGGGTTTAAAAGTTGCCAGGAACTGCAGGGCAACGTGGAGCAGGTCGTTCTGCTGCATACGGCACCGGATATTCATACGGCGCCGAGCTTGCCGGAATCTGTTTTGTGGTACCCGTTTGAACCGACCTGGAAGTGGGTTGGGGAGGGCCGTATGAAATTCGGTTTGGATCAATACGTGGTAGACCTGGGCTATCGTGAGGATTATGATGTCAATGAGCAGTTAAAAGTCAAATTAGAGAAGGCCGGGTTTAGCCTGGGCGGGGATCTGGAAAAACAGGTCGCTACGCTGTGGCGTTTGTTCGGACAGTTTTGGCCGCAATGAGATAATTTTTTGGGAGGCGTGTAATTTTTGGAGTGGATTGGTTGTGTGTTCAACGGATTGAGCACGGAAATGGTTATTTATCTGCTGGTGGCCGGTTTTGTTGCGGCTTTTATTGACTCGGTGGTTGGCGGCGGCGGGTTGATCAGTATGCCGGCTTTACTGGCCACCGGTTTGCCACCCGGTATTGTATTGGGAACAAACAAGGTGGCCAGCATTTTATGTTCACTGACCAGTACTTTGTCTTTTCTCCGGTCGGGAAAAATTGCCCGGCGACTGGCGATATCATTATTTCCGCTGGCTTTTATCGGCTCGGTGCTGGGGGCGTATACGGTTCGCCTTATTCCGCCGGAGTTTCTGAAACCGTTGGTGATTATTTTATTGGTGCTGATTGCTGTATATACCTATTTTAAAAAAGAGTGGGGTGGGGCATCCACCTACGCCGGTATGACGGGGCGTACTGCCTGGCTCAGTGCGAGCGCGGTATTTTTGCTGGGCTTTTATGATGGATTTTTTGGACCGGGAACCGGCTCGTTTTTGATTTTTGTTTTTTTGATGATGGGTTTTGATTTTATTGTTGCGGCAGGCAATGCGAAAATGATGAATCTGGCCAGCAATCTGGGGGCGGTACTGACTTTTATCTGGCTGGATTCGGTAAACTATCAATATGGCTTGATTATGGGTGTGTCGATGATTGCCGGCGCTGTTGTCGGTTCAAGGGTTGCCATTCGCAGCGGCGTGACATATGTGCGGCCGCTGTTTATCATCATCACCACTTTATTAATTGGTCGGCAGTTATGGGATGTGATTATGAAATAAAAAACACGGGGCCTATTCTTTAAAAACCAAAGAATCTGCTCCGTGTTTTTTTTGTGGAATTTATAGGATCAGTTGATCCACCAAATGGATCAGTTGGCTAATTTCCGGCTTGGAAACCTGTGCATTGGCACCGATGGATTCACCCTTCAAACGCATTTCCTCATTAATGAGCGAGGAGAAAATAATGACGGGTATATGCTGCAGCCGTTCGTTCTCTTTAATTCGCCGGGTCAAATGATGTCCATCCATTTGCGGCATTTCAATGTCAGTGATAATCAGTTGTAATGATTCTTCCACGGGGGTCTTATCCTGCAACAGGGTCTCTAATTTTTTCCAGGCCTCCAGGCCATTTTCGGCATATAATACGTTATTATAGCCCGCCGTATGGAGAGTGCCTACCACTAATTCCCGTAACATTTTGGAATCTTCCGCGATTAAAATGGTTTTATTTCGCCGGTTGCTCAAAACTTTTTCTTCTACTTCCGGCTTTACAGCAGAAAATTTCTGATTAATTTCAGGATTGATTTCCGCAACGATTTTTTCAAAATCGAGCAGGACAACCATTTTGTCGGCCATTTTTACGATGCCAATAACCATTTCTGAGTTACCAATATTCGGTGGTGGTTCCATGGCTGTCCAGGAAATCCGGTGAATACGGGAAACTTCATTAACGAGAAAACCGACAAAATAATTATTCAGTTCGCTGACAATAATTTTAAAAGAATTGGTGTCGCCGTTAAAGCCAAGACAACGTCCCAGGTTTACCAAGGGCATCACTTTGCCCCGCAAGGTAAAAATACCGTCGACGAATGGATGAACATTGGGCATTTTAGTAATGGGCACAGGATTAATGACTTCCCGGACTTTGGCAACGTTAATACCGTAGCAAACCGGTCCCACGGAAAATTCCACAATTTCGAACTCGTTCGTTCCTGTTTCTAGCAGGATCCCTTTTTGCTCTGTCATGATGTGGGTTCCTCCTTCCTGTAATGAATAACTTAATCGGCAGATTTTTGCCGGTAAAAAACGAAACGTTTGCCGAATAGAATTCCCTATTATCCGTCAATATCCCTGCCAGTTACAGGGTGATACAGGATAAATTATGGCCGCTATAATAGGCAACAATATGAATAAGAGCGCTTTTTATTGCTCCGGTTTGGCATAGGGACAGGGCTGAACGGTAGCGTCACCCGCAAGGAAAGTTTTTGCCGGAGTGTGGGTGATGACCATTTTCATACCGCAGTGTATGCAGGCAGAAGTTAAAATTTGCTTATCTTCGTGATTGGAGACGGTAAATTTTCTCATTCGGTGGTTATGGTTCACAAGGGCGTTCTCTGATTTGTTATTTTGTGTACTCATGATATATTCCCCCATCCATTTTATCAATATAATGTGTTG
>DATMYQ010000280.1:0-20283 GCA_035560935.1 Patescibacteria group bacterium
GACTTGCAATTCGCTGACAATATGTTCGGCAGAGGTTTTCCAATTGGAAAAGAAAAAATAGCCGATGATGCTAAACGTTGTCACTATCAGCAGATTGAATGCCAAAATAATATAAAACCGTAGTGAATTGGGCGCTTTCCGCATGTAACCATCACCACTCTTAGTTTTTTTATCACTACACCCCAAGCTGCTGAACTTACGCATTTTTTAAAATGGCCTCATGAAGAATCCTTTTGTTTCAGGGTTGCGCTCTGCCAGAAAATTCACGCTCTGTAATGAAAATATTGAGAATAAAAAATAAGCATACCTCGCCCGCAGGCAGGTTATGCTTATTTCTATTCTCAAGTTCTTCTTTCCTGCTATTTTCTTGCATATAATCGACAAATTTCGTTATTTAAATCAAAGTGTGCTACCGGCGATATCCCGGGCCGCATTCACCGCCCCGGAGAAGGATTTCTACAGCCGGTTTTTCACCTTTGCCAATACTGCCTTGGCAATACTTTTCCAGCCTGTTATTTCGTCCGGTAACACACTCAGCAGGCTAACTATTGCGCTTTTTTAGCCGCTTCCAGATATTCTGCCGGATAAATCATATCCTTCGGCGCCACACTGCGGCGCATCGCCCAGGGATAATAGAGGGCCGCCGTCACGAGCAGGCCGACAATCCAGGAAATATCGGTACCACCCAGCATTTTGGTAATGGGTCCGGTGTACATGGCCTGCGCCATGAACGGAATCTGTACCAGTACTCCGGCAAAATAGGACACCAGCGCCGCCGCGTTCCATTTTCCATACCGCCCGTTAGGATCGTACAGACCGGGCACATCGATATTCTCCTTAGAAATCCAATAAAAGTCAATCAGGTTCACCGAACTCCACGGTGTGAACACCATCAGCAGTACCAGGACAAAGTTCTTGAACAGATTGAGAAAGTCTTTACTGGCAAAAAGAGCGATACAAACCGAAGCGGTGATCATCACCAGAATGAACAGCGTCCGCTGAATGGTTGTGGCGCTTTTCTTGCCGCTGAGCGCCGTGGTGATCGTCAGCATCGACATAAAGGAACCGTACGCGTTCAGCGTATTGACGGTCAGTTTGCCGATAACGATCACCATATAGATCAAAACGGCAACCATACCGATGCCGGCCAGTTCCCCCAAATAACCCACCTGGTTTTTCAGGAAGCTGCCACCGTAGCCGGCCAGGCTGGCGGCGCTGATAATGACGCCCAGAGTCATTGCCCACTGGGTACCGATTACGGTGCCCAGAAAGGTATTCCAGAAGGTGGACGATTGAGGGGTGCTGCGCGGCAGATAACGGCTGTAATCGGCAACATACGGTCCGAAGGTCAGCTGCCAGCCCGCAGAGAGGGACACCGCCAACAGAAAGGTAGTCCAGGCAAAAGGCTTCATGCCGATAAACGAAGCCACGGGAAATTTGGCAAAAGCCATAATCGTAAGATAGGTAAAGCCGAGAATTCCCGTAATCGTGGCAATTCTGCCGAGAACGTGGATATATTTATAGCCCAGCAACGACAGCAATGCGGTAAGGCTGCCGAAAATGATGATGCCAACCGCCGGCGTTTCGACGCCAAGAATGCCGTTGATCGCCTGGCCGGACAGAACCGTGCCGGTGGAAGCGAAACCCAGATACATAATGACGGCTAAAATAAGCGGTACAATCGCGCCCAAAACGCCAAACTGCGCCCGGCTGGAAATCATTTGGGGCAAACCCAGCCGCGGTCCCTGGGCCGAGTGGAGAGCCATAACGGCGCCGCCCAGAATATTGCCGATCAGCAACCCAATAAACGCCCACAGCGGATCTGCGCCAAAAACCACCGCCAACGCGCCATCCACCACGCTGGTAATTTGCATGTTCGCTCCAAACCAAAGTGTAAACTGGCTAAACGGAGTACCATGCCTTTCGTGATCAGGAATCATATCAATCGAACGGGTTTCAATCAAACTTTCTTTTACCTGAGCCACCACTTTCACTCCTTTTTTATCCCCGCGCAATCGTTGACGGCACGGGCTTTGCTTCTCTTGCCCTGAATCACTGTCCTTATTTCCGGAACAGCCCCTCCCTCCAGCGTATCTATGTAATTTTGCCGATCTGCCATTAGTACATGTACGGCTTTATTTCAGCGATTACTCTTTTGTTAAAGTATATAATAATCAAAAGTCGTCTAAAAAACGTCAAATTTCTAATTATTTTTGCCCGGAGTCAGCAACTACAAGACTTTTTTATGTTGCCCCTTTTCATTTTGCCGGTAAATAGCAGCGATTTTTTCTGGCCCTTTGGCCTCAAAATGGTATTATAATAGAGAAACAACTACTCTTGAGCCAAAAAGCCATCGCCCTTGCCACGGCCCGGCAACGCACGGGTTTTAATGAAATTCCTCCTGTTGCTGTCGAATATTAACAGATTTTATTGGAGTTGAGCTTATGGGCAGATTACGCGCGATCCTGTTGGGAAACCCGTCGATTTATTGGGATGATCAAAAAATGAATTTCCCGTTTGCCAAAATGGAGGCGATGTTGTACTACCTCTTAGTGGTGGGAGAAGCAACCCGGGAAAAATTAGCCACCCTATTCTGGGGCGAAACCGACGAAAACGCCGCCAAGAAAAACTTGCGCAATACGGTCTATTTAATAAAAAAAACGCTGTCGCCCGCCTTGCTGGTCACGCCCACCCGCACCACCATCGCCATAAATCCGCAACTGATTGACAGTATCGATGCGACCCAGCTGGATACCATGGAAATCCACGCGGTTCTGGAACATAGCCCCGGTGTTTTTTTGGACGGTTTTTCCTGCAAAAATACCGCGGCATTCGAGGAATGGGTCCTTGGGGAGCGGGAACAATTCAAGGAAAAAATCATCTCCCGCCTGACGAAAAGCATTATTCAAAGGATTCACGACAAAAATTATGCGGCGGCCAAACAATCCATCAAGCAGCTGATCCAACTGGATGAATACAACGAAAGCGCCTATCGTTTGCTGATGAAAATCCATGAACGTGAAGAGGCTTTCTATAAAGTGCTTGAAATTTATCATGATCTGGAGAGCAAATTAGCAACGGAGCTGAATCTGCAGCCGAGCAGCCGGACGCAGGAAATCTATCACCGGGTACAGGAAAAAAGAATCGTAACGGCGCCCGTGTCCGAGCCCGGGAACAAAGAATGTTTTTTCGGCAGAACAGCAGAACTGCAGGTGTTGCGTCTGGCGGTGGACCAATTTTGTCTAAACCGGCCTGCCCGGCAAATGCTCCTTATCCAGGGAGAACAGGGTGTGGGCAAAACGTCTATTGTCGGGAAACTGTTTAAAACTATCCCCGGGGGAAATTGCAGCGTTTTACAAACGCAGTGTTATCAGGCAGAATCCGGCTATGATTATAAAGCCTGGAGTCAAATTTTTATCCAGGTAAAAGATTTGCTGCTGCAAGACAGGATTTCCCTGCCCCCGCTGTGGTATAAAGTCATTTCTTATCTTTTTCCCGCCCTGGAAATTGACGATGCCCTGACAGAACAGGACCCTGTCCTGGTGGCCTATGAGTTCAACCAGACGATGATCGAAGAAATTATGTGCGCCGTGTTGGGCAAGCTGTCCAAGCAGCGGCGGCTGCTGATCGTCATTGACGATATTCATTGGATGGATAACCGGAGTCTGGCCGTATTGCATCAGGTGCTGCGCCTCCACGGCACCGGGATTTTCTGTATGGCCATCTGTCACAGCGAGTACCTGTCGCAAATCGAAAAAGCCCTGTGGGATTTTGAGCGGGACGATATGATCGAAAAATTGCTAATCGAGCGTTTTAATTTTGACACGCTGGTCGAAATACTGGAAACCAAACTGCCTGCCGCCAGAACGGATGTAGTCCTGCAGCACAAACTGTTTGATTATACCGGCGGCAATGCCTTGTTTCTCATGGAATGCCTTCATTTGCTGGCGGCGGGCCAGGAATTGGGCAGCGGCTCGTTGCGCCTGCAAAATGTCTTAAAAGAACGGCTGGGCAATCTGTCGGACAACGCCCGCAAAATATTGGAGGCCGCCTCCGTCTTCTTTAAATATTCCACTTATCATGAGTTATTGGCCATCACGCGCATGGATGAATTCGACCTGGTGGAAGCCATTGAGGAACTGGAGCGAAAAAATCTTCTGACCAAAACCGACCGTATCGTCCATCCCAGTCTGGTCTACGTTTTTTACAACCTGCAAATTCAAAGTTTCGTCTACTATCAGATGTCCCTGCCCCGGCAAAAGCTGCTGCACAAATTGGTGGGCCTGGAACTGGAACGCCAGATCGGCAGCGGCCTGCAGACGAAAGATATTTACGAAGCCATTCTATACCACTACACAGCAGCGGATGAAAAAATCAAAGTTCTGGAATACACGGTCAGATTGGCGGAAAAATATTTTTGCCCCCAGTATGAACTGTTTCCCGAGCTCAATGACGGTTATCCCGCCGGCCACAGCGGCTTTGGCGAAAGCCGCCATCAAACGCTGGTTTATCTGGAAAAAATCCGGGAGCTTCTCACTTTTCTTGCCGCCGAAATGGCCGATGACGGACCGGTGGCGTTGTACCAGAGCGCTTATTGGGAAATGATGGGCCGCTATTATATCTGGCGCGGCGAGCACGGAGCCGGGATCAAAATGATCCATCAATTGCTGCGCCTGGCTTCGGCCCGGGGCTTTCAGGATTATTTGGTCAAGGGCTTCCAGGAAATGATTTTTTGGGGTATCCAGGTCAGTCGTCCCAGCATTATTAAAAACTTCGCCGAAAAGCTGCAGCAGGCGGCAGAACTAGCGGATTTGCCGGGAAAAAAAGCAGCGGCCATCCGCTATCTGGGCGTAGCCGCCGAATTAAGCGGCCAAGCCGCGGCCGCCGAACAGTATTATCGGCAGTCCATCGTTTTGTTCAAAAAGATGGACATGCGCAACAGCTGCTATATCCTGAACATTGCCGCGGCCTACAATTATATCGGCAACTTGCGGCGCGACACGCTCCAGTTGGCGGAAGCCCTTCATTATTATGAACAGGCGGTGCGAATTGCCGGTCACAAAAGAATCAGCGAGGGAGTGGCTGTCTTTTACATCAACGCCGGCCACACCGCGTTTAAGCTGGGTCTTAACGACAAAGCCCGCCAGTACTTGTCGGAAGCGCTGGCCGTGGGTGATGGCTTTGGCGATTACCGGGGCTATTGGTGTTCCCGGAGTTACTGCACTCTGTATTGTGTGCTGGCCACCCTTGCCGTGCGGGAAGAACGGTACCACGAAGGCCGAATGTATTTGAACAAGGCGGACGAATTTTTAGACCGCTATCATGATCAGGCTCAAACCGGCCTGGTACTGCGGACCAAAACAGAAATTCGCCGGATCATGGATAATAACCCGGTTGCGGCCAATATCCTGGGTGATTATTTGACGCTGCCAACCAGCGAATATGAGCAGCAGGCCCAATCGATCCTTACCAAGTCCGGCGGAACCGGGGGCAGAAAATCCGACGACGCGCCCCGGTCCGAATTCTCCTGACGCGTTTGTCTACCGCCTGCGCGGGGTTATTTTTTAATGCCAGTTGTTCCACGATAACCAAAGGTTGTATGAGAGTCTCCGCTTTCATACAACCTTTTTTGACGATATTTTGACAATAGGAGTTTATGATAGACTTACAAGGTTATACAGAAAGGAAGAGAAATATGTTGAACCGAAACCGTGAAGTCGCTCAGGCCATGACGATCAAGCTTGATAATGTACTGCCGGAGGCTCCCGTTTTTAAAGAAGGCATTCGCCGGGCCGCCAGCCGGGGCTACCGGCTGACCCCGGAACAGACCAAGGTGGCGCTGAAAAACGCATTGCGGTATGTGCCGGAAGAACTGCATGCGCAACTGGCGCCGGAGTTTATGGAAGAACTAAAAACCTATGGCCGTATTTATGCTTATCGCTATATGCCCAAAGAACGGATTTATGGGAAACCGCTTGATCAGTATCCGGGCAAGTGCATCGAAGGTAAGGCTTTTCAGGTGATGATTGACAACAATTTAGACCCTGAGGTAGCCTTATATCCTTATGAACTGGTAACCTACGGGGAAACCGGCAGCGTCTGCCAAAACTGGCTGCAATACCGGCTGATCAAAAAATATCTGGAAGTCCTGACCCAGGATCAGACGTTGGTGCTGGAGTCCGGCCATCCGTTAGGGCTGTTTCCCTCCCGCCCGGAAGCGCCGCGGGTAATCATCACCAACGCGCTGATGATCGGAATGTTCGACAATCAGGACGACTGGGAAATCGCCGAACAGATGGGCGTGGCTAATTACGGTCAGATGACGGCGGGCGGCTGGATGTACATCGGACCGCAGGGCATTGTCCACGGCACGTTTAATACGGTATTGACGGCGGGACGGCTGAAGCTGGGCATCCCGGCCGATGGTGATCTGCACGGCAAGTTATTTGTTTCGTCCGGTCTGGGCGGGATGAGCGGCGCCCAGCCGAAAGCGATAGAAATCGCCGGCGGGGTGGGAATTATTGCCGAAGTGGATTATTCCCGGATTAAGACGCGGCTCGACCAGGGCTGGGTCGGCAAAGTCAGCGCCAATCTGGATGAAGTTTTTCAATGGGCCGAAGAATATCAGACTGCCGGCAAAGCGCTTTCCATCGCTTATCATGGCAATATCGTGGACTTGCTGGAATATGCGGTTGCCCATCATAAAGAAATCCCGCTGCTGTCGGATCAGACTTCCTGCCATGTGGCGTATGACGGCGGCTATTGTCCCCAGGGAATGACGTTCACCGAACGGACGGCGATGCTGGCGGCGGACCGGGTCCAATTCCATCAAAAGGTCAATCAAAGTCTGCGCCGCCACTACGAACTGATCCAAACGCTGGTAGACCGGGGAACGTATTTCTTTGATTACGGCAACGCCTTCCTGAAAGCGGTGTACGACGCCGGGGTGAAAGAAATTGCCAAAAACGGCCATGACGAAAAAGACGGCTTTATCTTCCCGTCCTATGTCGAGGATATTATGGGACCGGAATTATTTGATTATGGCTATGGCCCGTTTCGCTGGGTGTGCCTGAGCGGGAATCCGGCAGACCTGCGCCAGACCGACCAGGCCGCGATGGAATGCATTGACGTCAATCGCCGCGGCCAGGACCGGGACAACTATATCTGGATCCGGGATGCGGAAAAAAACGAACTGGTCGTCGGCACCCAGGCCCGTATTCTATATCAGGATGCGGAAGGCCGCAAAAAAATCGCCCTGAAATTTAATGAAATGGTCCGCAACGGCGAAATTGGTCCAGTGATGCTGGGCCGCGACCATCATGATGTCAGCGGCACGGATTCACCGTTCCGGGAAACCGCCAACATTAAAGACGGCAGTAATGTCATGGCGGACATGGCGGTGCAATGTTTTGCCGGCAACGCCGCCCGGGGCATGAGCCTGGTGGCGTTACACAATGGCGGCGGCGTCGGCATCGGCAAATCCATCAACGGCGGCTTCGGGATGGTTCTGGACGGCAGCAGCCGGGTGGACACGATTCTGCACTCGGCCATGCTGTGGGATGTCATCGGCGGCGTAACACGCAGAGCGTGGGCCCGCAACGACCATTCCATCGAGACCATTATCGAGTTTAATAAACAATACGCGGGCCGGGCCCACGCTACCATGCCATATATTGTTGACGAAACGCTGATCGAACAGACCGTCAGCGCGGCATGCAAGGCTTAAGCCAAAAAATCCATTATAGAAAGGCTGATGATATGTTGATACAAATGAAGCTGAGCGACTTTCTGGCAGAACTGGGTTCCGATTCACCGGCGCCGGGCGGCGGCAGTATTTCCGCGCTGGCAGGAGCGCTGGGCGGCGCCCTGACTTCAATGGTCTGCCGGCTGACCGTCGGCAACGACAAATATGCCCATGTTCAGAAAGAAATCGAAACCATTCTGCCGCAGGCCGATGAACTGGCCGGCAGCCTGGCCCGTTATGTGGATGCGGACACGGCCGCCTTTAACAAGGTAATGGCCGCCTACAAGCTCCCCAAAGCAACCGACGCGGAAAAAGAGAGCCGCAGTGAGGCCATTCAGCAAGCCATGGTCGCGGCCACCCATCTGCCGTTGACCGTTGCCACCAGTTGCCTGAAAGTCCTGTCCCTGGCAGTGCGGATACTGGCCATCGGCAACAGCAACGCCGCCAGCGACGCCTCGGTTTCCGGGCTTATGGCCCACGCCGGTTTGCACGGTGCGCTGTACAACGTGAAAATTAATCTGGGCAGTATAAAAGACCCGGCCATTCAACAGGATATCCAGACAAAAATGGCCGACATCCTCCGGGAAGACGAACGTCTTCACCACGAACTGCTGGCCGCTGCCCATAAAGTAATCGGATAAATCTTCCCACTAAAAAGGACGGAGCTCAAGCCAATGAGCATCCGTCCTTTTTGCGCTTCTTTTTTGGAAAAAACTATCGATGAAGAATTCCTGCCAATAGCGCGTTTAAACGTTTGACGCTATCGCGCAACCAATAGTTTTTGGCGGTGATCGTTTCGACCACTACGAACAAGACTGGAATCAGAAAAATTCCTAAAGTGGTGGCCATCAGCATCCCGCCCACAACCGTTGTTCCCATGGCGTTTCGGGCACCGGCGCCGGCGCCCGAGGCAATCGCCAGCGGAACGCAACCGATAATGAAAGCCAAGGAAGTCATCAGAATCGGACGCAAACGGATTTTGGCGGCCTCAATCGCGGCCGGCACCGGTTCCATCCCCTTATCCACCCGGACTTTGGCAAATTCAACGATCAATATGGCGTTTTTTGCCGCCAGACCGATCAGCATCACCAGTCCGATCTGCATATAGACGCTGTTCTCCAGATTGCTGACATACTGGAAGAGGAAAGCGCCAAACAGTCCGGTCGGCACCGTGAGGAGAACGGCAAAGGGCACGCTCCAGCTTTCGTACAGCGCCGCCAGACACAGGAACACAAAGACCAGCGCCAGACCAAATACCACCGGCGCCCGGTTACCGGAAATTTTTTCTTCCCGGCTTTGACCGGACCATTCATACGTGTAACCGGTCGGCAGAGTTTGCGCCGCCACTTCTTCCAGGGCCGCCATCGCCTGACCCGAGCTGTAGCCGCTGGCCGGACTGCCGTTGATCTTAACCGCTTTCACGCCGTTGAAGCGGGTAATAACCGAGGGAGCGCTGACTTTTTTGGGAGTAACCAAAGTATTCAAGGGCACCATCGTGTTACTGGAGTTTTTCACGAACAGATACCGCATCGCATCCGCATCTTTGCGGAACGGCGTTTCCGCCTGGACAATCACTTTGTAGGTACGGCCAAATTTATTGAAGTCATTGACCTGCGAGCCGCCGAGAAATACCTGCAGCGCCGTAAACACGTCATCCAGCGCCACGCCCATTTTTTCGGTTTTTTCCCGGTCCACCACAAACTCGTACCCCGGAGTGTTCGCCTTAAAGTTGGAAGCAACCGAGCCAATTTCCGGACGTTGCTGCGCCGCAGCGACAAATTTCTGCGCCATGTCGTCCAGGGCGCTGAGCGAGCCACCGGCCCGGTCTTCCAGCATCAGCGTGAACCCGCCCACCATACCCAGTCCGGGCAGGGCCGGCGGGGCAAAGGCGATAACAGAGCCTTCCTTTAGATGAGATCCTTGCATAAAGGTTTGGCCGATTTCTGCTTTTACCTTTAATTCCGCTTTTTCTCTGTCCGCCCACGGAGCCAGCGAGACAAACATCGCGCCGGTATTGGGCTTGGTTCCTCCGCCGAGTAAATCCAGTCCGGATATAGACATCACGTTGGCGACACCCGCCTGCCCCCTAACGGTTTCAGTAAAGTTTTTCATTACTTGATTCGTCCGGGTTGAACTGGCTGCTTCCGGCAGTGATACGGAAGTGATGTAATATCCCTGATCTTCATCCGGTACGAAAGAAGACGGCACCAGCTTATACAGACCGCCCAGCAGGATCAGCACCACGCCCAGCAATAGCATGCACAAGCGGGTCTTGCCGATCAGAAGCTTCAGGCCGCTGCCATAGCTTTCTGTTTTCCGTTCAAACCAGTTGTTAAAGGCTGCAAAGAAGCGGCCGAGTGCGCCGGTATGAGCCGTGGGATCATAGGGTTTGAGCAGCAGGGTGCACAGGGCCGGGGTCAGCGACAGCGCAATCAGGGCCGACAGCGCCATGGAGACCGCGATGGTCAGCGCAAACTGTTTATACAAAACCCCCATCATTCCGCCGAAAAAAGCCACCGGGATGAATACCGACGCCAGTACAAAGGCGATGGCCACCA
The DNA here is from genome assembly GCA_035560935.1 of Patescibacteria group bacterium. Lineage (GTDB taxonomy): Bacteria > Bacillota > Negativicutes > Sporomusales > Sporomusaceae > DATMYQ01. Next base: position 10,303 of record DATMYQ010000280.1, read on the forward strand.
CCGGTCCGGAAACTTCATCCATGGCCCGCCGGGTCGCATCCAGCGGCGAAAGTCCCGAATAGCGCATATGATGCTCCACCGCTTCAATGACCACGATGGCATCGTCCACCACCAGGCCGATGGCCAAAACCATCGCAAACAGGGTCAGCGTATTGATGGTAAATCCTAAAACAACAAAGGCCCCAAAGGTACCTACCAGAGATACCGGTATCGCCAGCAAAGGAATCAGCGTCGCCCGCCAGCTCTGCAAAAACAGAAAGACCACCAGGACCACCAATAGCAGCGCCTCGCTGAAGGTTTTCGCCACTTCGATCATTGATTCGCGGACAAAGTCGGTATTGTCCACCACTACTTTATATTTCATGCCCGTGGGGAAATTTTTCGCTGCTTCTTCCAAAACTTTCTTGACGTTGCTGATCGTCTCCAGTGCATTGGCGTCGCTGGTCAGTTTGACGGCAAAGCCGGCGCTGGGATGCCCGTTTAAGAGACTTTCATAATTATAGTCTTTACTGCCCATCTCCACCCTAGCCACATCTTTCAGGCGAATAAAGGACCCGTCGGATTTAGCCAGGACAATAATGTTCTCAAACTCCTTGGCATCTGTGAGACGGCCCTGCACCTTGGCAGTATACTGAAAATCCTGGTCGGAATCCACTGGCCGCTTGCCCAGAGCACCGGCTGGGGCCTGGACGTTCTGTTTTTCAATGGCCGACGTCACATCGCTGGCGGCAATGCTCAGCTGCGCCATCTTTTCCGGCTGCAGCCAGATCCGCATGCTGTAATCGGAGCCAAACTCCGATACTTCGCCGACCCCTTTGACCCGTTTGATATCATCCAGAATGTAGATACTGCCGTAATTTTTTAAAAAATTGGTGCTGTACGAGTCATTGTCCGACCAAAAGTTGAAAATCAGGGCCATGTCCTGCGAAGACTTCCGCGTGGTAACACCGGTTGTCTGCACGCTGCTCGGCAGGGATGCAGTCGCTTCCGCCACCCGGTTCTGCGTCTGCACCGCCGCCGTGTCCGCGTCTTTGCCCGATTCGAACTGCACGCTGAGTGAATAGGAGCCGGCGTCGGTGCTGGTCGAGGACATCGACACCATACCTTCCACGCCGTTGACCTGCTGTTCAATGATCTGAGCGATGGTCTGATCCACGACCTCGGCATTCGCCCCCTGGTAACTGGTGCTGACCGAAATCGTCGGCGGCGAAATCTGCGGATACTGGGCCACCGGCAGGCTAAAGGCGGCAATCCCGCCCACAATGGTAATCAGAATGGACAGTACAATGGCAAATATGGGCCGATCGATAAAAAATTTAGCCATAGTATCCTCCCTATTGCTTCGCCGGAGTCTGCAAATCGTCCGGTTTGATCATGGTTACATTTAACAACGCGCCCTGTTTTGCCTTATCGATGCCTTCCACCACAACACGTTCACCGGGAGTCAGGCCTTCGGTCACAATCCACATTCCGCCGACTTTTTCGCCCATTTTCACCTGCCGGCTTTCCGCCCGGTTGTCCGCGGTAACGACCGTCACGAATGTACTATCCAACAGCTCTTTGACCGCCCGCTGGGGAACCAGCAGCGCCCCCCGGCGCACTTCTCCCTGCGCGATGATTTTGGCAAACATGCCGGGCAACAAAAAGTTCTTCGGATTGCCGAACGCCGCTTTGATCGTAATGGTTCCCGTCGTGTCGCTCAATCCTTTGTCGATTTGTTCAATCTTTCCGGCCAGAGGATATTCCGAACCGTCACTAAGAATGAGTTTTAGATTTTCCCGGATCGTTTCGGACAAGGAGCCTTCCCCGTTGCGGGCAAATTTGATGTATTCGTTTTCACTGATGCTGAATTGCACCCAGATCGGATCCAGAGAAGATACCGTGGCCATTGTCGTTGATCCCGCCGCCACATAAGAACCCAGGCTGACGTCGTTCGTATCGATACGACCGTCCACCGGCGAGACAATCAGCGTATCCTGCTCGTCTTCTATCGCCTGCTGCAAGCTGGCCTGATTGGCGGCCACCGTCGCCGCACCTTCTTCGGCCTGCGCTTCATAGGAATCTAAAGTTTGCTGAGCGATCCCTTTGACCGCCGCCAAACTCCGGTACCGTTCCACATCCCGCTGGGTATTGTTCAATGTCGCCTGGGACTTGCTCAGAGTGGCCCGGGCTGAGTTAATCACGGAAAGATATTGTTTGTTATCGATGCGGAACAACGGCTGGCCCTTATAGACCAGGTCCCCGCCCTTGACCATCTTGGCCACAATGTTACCGGACACTTTGGACATGATTTTCACTTCATCTTTGGCGGTAACTTTGCCGACAAACTCATAGTTGACCGGAGTATCCTGCTGTATGACCTGCATGGCTTCCACTTCCACCGCCGGCGCCGGCTGGGCCGCCTGCGTTTTGGCAAACGCGCCGCTGCGTACCGCCGCAAAGCCGATTAACGCGATCATCGCCAGAATTCCCACATACAATTTAGGTGAACGTTTTATTATCATTTTTTTGCTTCCTCCTGTTATGCTGTACACGAATGGCCGGCACGTCAGTTGACGATCCAACAGACTACAATCCCGCGCCAACTTCCGTCGCTCTCGACATACCAACCAGTCGGTATGTCGAGAGCGGTTTACGACTGCAATTTTCTTAAAAACCACACTTTTTGTTAACTTTAAGCGTTCGCCGCAAAAACCATTTTGCAAAGCGTCTCTAAGACTTTTTCGCGGTGATGCTTGTCTTCATAGCGCACGACCGCGCTTTTATGTCCAATCGCCATCGTGAATACAATCGTTACCAACGCATCAATATCCAGATCGGCTCTGATTTTTCCGTTTTTCATTTCCCTTTGCAAGCAGTTTCTTATGGCTGCACAGATTTCGGACTGGTCGCTGTAAATCCGCTGGAGAGTATCAGGAAACTGGCGGACTACTTCAAAGGCAAAATTATCAAGATTCGTTCGGTTGGCGTCTTTGGCAATCCCGAATACCTCATCCAAATAGCCTTCCACTACTTGTTCCACAACCACCATCTGCAAAATCTCATCCAGATTTTTCCCGGTACTAAACAACGTGATCATTTTTGCTTTGATATGACCGAAGAGGTACTCTACCGCTACTTTCAGCATGTCCTCTTTGCTGGAAAAATAATGATAGATCGCGCCTTTGGTGATTCCTGCTTCCCTGGCTATATCCGTAAGGGAGACGGATTTGTAGCCACGCAGTAAAAATAAGCGTAATGCCGTATTGATGATATTATCTCTTGTCATACATCCTCCCACATACCTACCGGTCGGTATGTGGTTATTCTGACATATATTTTTTTTGCTGTCAATAGTGTATCTCATCAAAAATTCAAACAGCGCTTTAAACCATTCCGGTAAAAGAGTTCCCCCGTCAGAACAGGGTCTTTAAAAAGAGCCCGCGGAAACCGACCAGATAGTGGCCCTAATTTCTGCGGGCTCTTTTCTAATGCAAGCAACGGTTTATGACTGGATGTATTTCCGCTCTGTATCCCAGTCCTGAAGCACCGGACGACCTTGTTTATAACGAAAATTGCAGTGCCCGTCGCCCCGGGCGATGGTTTGGGTCCGTTCCAATCCGCTGCCGTACACCCGACTCTTCAGAAAATCATTCTGACAAATGTAGGGTGCCAGCTCCGGAACGCCTTGCGCCTGAAAATACTTAACCAGCGCGCACTCGGTATACTCGATGCCGTAATCAAATCCCTGACCGTCACCCTCAACAAAGGCCGCCACCCAGTTTTCCCGGAATTCCCGCTTCTGGGTCCAGTCCGCCCACTCCCGCAGTTCCTGCAGACCGGCCGGGCTGAACATTTTTTCCCGGGCTGCCTGAACCGTGGCTTCCGGCAGGTTTTCCAACTCATGCCGGTTGAGCTCATAAATCAGTTTGCTGACTTCTTCCGCAGTTTTCCCCCGGGAACGCAACGCATTATACAAAGCCACGGTCCAGGCGGCCGACAGCAAAAACGGGGTGTCCCAGTTCTTGTCGCCTCCCACTTCCGGCATCGCCGGTAACTGCTGGCCAAAATGTTCCAGCGCCTGCCGGACAATATTCTGTGTCTGCTGCTCCCCATATTCCGGTTTCAAAAACTGAGCGGCTCCCTGCAAAACATTTCGGAATTCCTCCAAAAAGAGTGGCCGGTGTTGCAGGTAATAATTGCTTGCTGCTTCCGCCGGCGTCGCCAGCGCCATCTTTCTGACAACCATCCCACAGGGCAGTACAACCAGCGCCGTCAGCGCCGCATGTTTCAAAAACTCACGCCGGGTTATTGACCTCATTTGATTTTCCCCCTTTAAACGGAATAAATTCTGCAACCGGAGCAGATTCGCCAGCGGCGATTTGAACCGTTCTCCGTCAATGCATACAGTCCTTTTACTATTCTTTCTCCGGCAAAGCCGCAATTCCTTGTAACGGCCCTGCTTTCCTACCGTTCCTTTTCGAATCTCCCCGGACACGTTTTGTGCAAATTGCGAATTCGTTTCGCACGATTCGAGCACGCTGTGTTATAATGTAATGACGTTATCGGTCTCACCCCTGCTAACGCAAGCGATTACCATTCACAGGAGAATCACCAATGAGCACAAAACAGCCTTTTTTGTCAAAAGCTTTGGTATTAGTGGCTCTGAGTCACGCTATTACTGATTTGAGCCAGGGAGCATTACCGCTTCTGCTGCCTTTTTTAAAAAATTCGTTTTCTCTTACCTATTCCCAGGTTGGATTTATTGTTCTGGCCCAAAACATCACTTCCTCGGTTATTCAACCGGTTTTTGGCTATATCAGCGACCGTTTTCCCATGCCCTGGCTGGTTCCGCTTGGTCTTTTGCTCTCCGGCCTGGGCATGGCGGCCACCGGTTTAGCTCCCTCTTATCCCAGCTTATTGCTGATTGTTATCGTCACCGGTCTGGGTATTGCCGCCTTTCATCCCCAGGGAGCCAAAATGATTCATAACACCAGCCAACTTCACTCCCGGGGCCAAAGCATGGCGGTATTTTCCCTAGGCGGCAATCTCGGCCAGGCCTGTGGTTCGGTGTTCATGATCGCTCTGCTGACTTTGCCCGGTACAACCAATAATACTCTGTATTTTTGTCTGCCGGCGCTGATACTGGCCGTCCTGCTCTGGATCAACCTGCCGGCGCTATCGCCTCAGACTTCCTACCTGGCCCAAACCCAAAAGGAAAAGCTCCCTTCAGCAACACCCATCCCCTGGGCCATGGTAAGCCTGCTGCTGGTCTATATTTTCTTCCGCAGCAGTATTGCTGCCGGCTTAACCACCTATATTCCCCTGTATTTTGGTGATTACCTGGGTGGCAGTCACACCTTCGCCGGTTACCTGGTATCCAGCTATTTGCTGAGCGGCGTGGCCGGAACCTATGTAGGCGGCGTCCTGGGCGATAAAATTGGCCGAAAAACGGTAATCCTGGGCTCCATGCTCCTCACCTTGCCGCTATTGGGCCTCTTGCCGTACGTCACCGGTTATTGGGCGCTGCTGCTGGTTGTCGCCATTGGTTTTGTCTACATTGCTTCCTTCTCATCAACCACCGTACTAGCCCAGGAAATGATGCCCGGCTATGAAGCCATGGGCGCCAGTCTGACCATCGGCTTCAGTATTGGACTGGGAGGCGTGGCCGTCACGTTGCTGGGCTATGTGGCTGACCATTTTGGCATACCCAGCGTGTTTTCGCTGCTGTCGGTTGTCCCGGTGGCAGCGGCGATCCTGGCGTTTTTTCTGCCCGGCCGGTTGATGAAGGCCGATCATCTGGCAGCGCGCAAATAGACTCCGCTTTGCTCACTATTCGCCGTAAACCGAACCTCCGGACGCAGGCTGCAGATTTTTCCGCACGCGTCCGGACTTTTTTTGTCTGTCTGGGTTGTGCCATCCGGTTTTCCGGCCGGCAAATTACGGATTGGCCAGTACCAACGCTACGGGCAAGGTTTTCTACTGCATATAGAAAGCCGCCCGGACAAAGGGGCGGCTTGATGAGGGGGGAATCCTGAGATGTATGTCAGCAGGGTTTACCTGCGGATTGGCTATAGGTTAATGATAACGGCTAATTGTGACAGAATTATGACAACAATTGATATGTGATATAAACAAATAAACCCATTGTTACAACAGCACCACGCAGCGGCCATTCATGAGGGGCATTCATCAAATTCACCTTCTTTTTTTATAATCAATATCTATTGATATTAATTTTATATTAATTTTCAGATCTTGTCTACCCTTCCTGGCAAAATTAATATTTTTTTCTTCTCCCAGGTATGTTTTTTTTTAAACTTCATGCTCAGCCGTATTGTCCCGTTGTTTCCCCGGAGCGGCTGCTGTAAAATAAAAGCCATGACCGCTTCCGTTCTCTGCCGTAACCAATCGCTGGTGGCGATCGGCAATATATCAAAACGGTCGCCCGATTTGCCAAAAGGAGGATGTAAAGTATGATTTCGTTTAAAAATGATTATAGTGAAGGGGCACATCCCCGGATACTGGACGCGTTGACCCAGTCAAATTTTGAACAGGCGGAGGGCTATGGCGAAGACACTTATTCCCTAAAAGCTGCCGAACTGTTAAAGCAACGGATTGGCCGCAGCGACATTGACATTCACCTGATTTCAGGCGGCACGCAGACAAATCTTACAGCGCTGTCGGCCTTTTTACGACCACATGAAGCCGTCATTGCCCCCTGTACGGGCCACATTCTGGTACACGAAACCGGCGCCATTGAAGCTACCGGTCACAAAGTCATTGCGGTGGACGTCAAAGACGGAAAAATTAACGCCGCCCAGGTGGAAGCCGTTCTGAGCGCCCATTCGGACGAGCACATGGTGAAACCAAAGCTGCTCTATATTTCCAATCCCACGGAAATCGGTTCCATATACAGCAAAAGTGATCTGGAAGCCCTTCATCAGTGCTGCCGGGCCCACCATCTTTATTTGTACGTGGACGGTGCCCGGTTGGGTTCTGCATTATGCTCACCGGAAAATGACCTGCAACTGCCGGATCTGGGCTTGCTAACGGATGCTTTTTACGTCGGCGGCACCAAAAACGGCGCCTTGCTCGGTGAGGCGCTGGTTATCTGCCGGGATACATTGAAAGAAGATTTCCGCTTCCACCTAAAACAAAAAGGCGCACTGCTCGCCAAAGGGCGGTTATTGGGAATCCAGTTCCAGGAACTGTTCGCCGATGATCTCTATTTTGATCTGGCCCGGCACGCCAATGCCATGGCGGAGCTCTTGCGCAAAGGCCTCCTCCATAACGGCTATCATTTCTTGACCCATTCTTCCACCAATCAAATCTTTCCCATTCTCCCCAACCACCTGATTGAAAAGCTTCAAAAAAAATACTCCTTTTATATCTGGTCGGAAACTGATGCCGAACATTCCTCCATTCGCCTGGTCACTTCCTGGGCGACCAAAGCGGCGGCGGTTGACGCCTTTATTAACGATTTGAGCAACAAAGACGCGGGTTAAACAGCAACGGGCATTCCCGGCAATTCTCAACGGGGCCAGTACATGATGACGAAAACACCGGCCAGGGAAATCAACCCGCCGATGATATCGAAACGGTCCGGCACCACCCGGTCCACCCCCCAGCCCCAGAGTATGGAAAGCAGGATAAACACACCGCCGTAAGCCGCATACACTCTGCCGAAATTGGCTGGCTGCAGCGTAGGAACAATACCGTATAAAATGAGAATAACCGCTCCGGTGGCAGCATAGCCAAACCCTTTTCCTTCCCGCAGCCAGAGCCAGATTAAATAGCCGCCGCCAATTTCAAACAAACCGGCGAGGAGAAAATAGCCGATTGATCTTGCAATATCCATGAGTCCTCCTGTTTGATGCAATTAATTATCAATTTCATTATAACATATCTCACCGGGTTGCCGCTATTCCTTTACCGCCGATTTGCACTGTGGGTAAAAGCAGACGGCGACGTGCTCCCTTTCCCTGCCCGCAAAAAAAACGTCCGGAATTCCCGGGCGTTTTTTTGCGGAATATGCGACTTTACTTTCAGCTTTTTCTGCGGTTCGCGCTCCGCCAGCCCAGCAGCCGTTTCCTGATTATCGCGGGCTGCCGCTGACCAGGCGAATGGCAAAATCCAGTGCCGCCGTCATGCTGCGCCGGTCTGCCGTCCCTTGTCCGGCAATGTCAAACGCCGTGCCATGATCCACAGAGGTCTGGACAAACGGCAACCCCACCGTCACGTTGATTCCATCATCAAATCCCAGCATTTTGACAGGAATGTGCCCCTGATCATGGTACATCGCCACCACAATATCATATTCTTTACGGCAGGCCGCCCGAAAAAAAACCACATCCGGCGAAATGGGTCCCAGTGCATTGATTTTTTCCTGTCGTGCCGCTTCTATCGCCGGGACAATTTCTTCTATTTCCTCCCGTCCCAGCAAGCCATTTTCACCGGCATGGGCATTAAATCCGGCAACGGCGATACGTGGCCGGGAAATTCCCAGCAGACGCAGCATCCGGTCCGCCAGCCGAATGACGCGGAATATCCGGTCTTTCTTTATGAATGCCGCCGCTTCCACCATCGGTACATGCGCGGTCACATGGATCACTTTCAACCGGTCCCCTACCAGCAGCACCACGCAATCGTCGGCATTGCTGAGCGCGGCGAGAATTTCCGCATGCCCCGGATAATGGTGACCGCCCTGCTGTAAGGCTTCCCGGTTGACGGGTGCCGTGACAACGGCCGCCACCTCTTTGTCCATCGCCTGCCGCACGGCTTCCTCAATATACTGAAAGGCGGCATGTCCGGCCAGCGGCGAAATTTTTCCGAACGGCAGATTCGTCGGAATATTGGCAAAATCAAGCACATCCACCATCCCATGTTCAAAGGATCCGTGGGCACTGGTTATCACACTGCGAACCAGCAGCGTGCTTTTAACCAGCAAAGCGGCCTGTCGCAACCGACCGGTATCGCCAAAGACCAGCGGGCGGCAGCGACGATAAATATCTTCTGCCGCCAGCGCTTTCATAATGATTTCCGGACCGCAGCCGGCAGCGTCCCCCATGGTAATGGCAAGTAGCGGCCGGTCATAATCCTGTGCCTGCATGTGTTCCCCTCCTTTGCCCGGTCTTTCGGAGCAGCCGCTCCGGTTGCTGTTATCTTGACGCAACCGGTCGTTTTTTAACAATCCACGCGAGCTGTCGTCACTTGCCGCGGAATCACCTCTTGTAGATTCCTTTTGACATATTTCGGAAAATTCCTGCCTGCAAGCTGTTCTTACCCGCCGCCATATTCAGAAATTCTCCCCCTTTTGTCCTATGGACGGGCCGCCATCTTTGCTTTATGATGGAAAAGTAAAATAACCCATTCAAGGGAATACAAGGAGGTTGTCCCCATGAAAACATATCTGAAAACCGGTCTTTTCTTCGCCATCCTGTTGACGGTGGTTTCGTTATCCGCTCCGGTCGCCGACGCGGCCCAGTGGATTAAGGTGGACGAAATAAAAATCGACGCCGACAAAAACGTGTCCCCGATGGATTATTCCTTCGGGCAACGATCCGCTCCCACCCGTCTGGAGCTGGGCACCTTGAAAAACCTTTACGGCAACGGAGCCGGTTTTATTATTTACATTGACACCAGCGAGCAACGGGGAAAATGGCTGTCTTTCAAGGTGGACAGCGGTACGTTGTCTGCCCGTATTGTCGGTCAGCCCGGCGGAATTGTTTCGTTCCCGCCCTCAACCATCAGCAACAATGATCCGTTGGTTCTGGAAATCCGCGACGATGTGCTGACTATCAGCGCCGGCAAAATGCGCCGGACGGTGAATGGTGTTTACGGCTTCAGCGGCAGTATGACCACGCAATCTATCGAGACCACTCTGAAAGTATTTAACTGGCAGGAAGATTAAAGCGCTGCCGGTTAGATCACTTTCCGCGAATTAACCGCGATTTCTGCTTTTTATTATTGCCGCAGCAGGAATTTGCACCTTATTTATTG
>DATMYQ010000281.1:0-3102 GCA_035560935.1 Patescibacteria group bacterium
TTGTAAAAACAAAGCAGTCCCCCGGTACAAAACCGAGTCATCCAGGACAAATTTCGAACTGTGGGCCGGGTAGCTTTCTCCGTCGGCAAACGGTGCCGAACTCACCAGCCGGAAAAAGCAGCCGGGAACCTTCTGATAGAAAAATCCCGCATCCTCGCCGCCCATGCTCTCTTCCGTACTGATTTGAATATCTTCTTCCGGCAGAATCTTGCGCGCCGAAGCCAGAAAACAATCCACCAGCTCCGTGTCATTGCAGGTCGGCGGATAGCCGTTCCGGAAAGCGATCTTATAATCAGCCCGCATGGCTTTGGTTATGTATTTCACCACTTCTTCCAGGCGCTGGAACACAAAATCCCGCGTGGCCAGATCCTGATTGCGGATGGTGCCATAGAGCGCCACCGTATTGGGTATGATGTTCTCCGCACCGTTCCCGCCGGTGATTGTGCCAAAGCTAATGACGCAGGGAGAAAAAGGGTTGATCTCCCGGCTGACGATATGCTGGATGGCAGTGACCACCAAAGACGCGGTCGTGATCGGATCGACGCAGCGATTCGGTTCCGAGCCATGCCCGCTTTTACCGATAATCGTAATATCCACCTGATCATCCGCCGCCGAACTGTTGCCGTACTTAACGATGACATCGCCGTTTTTTGCCGGCACATTGCGTATTTTTCGATCCATATGCAGGGCAAAAATCGCATCGACTTTCGGGTTTTCCAGCACCCCGTCCTCGATCATCGGCAAAGCGCCGCCCGGTCCTTCCTCCGCCGGCTGGAACAGCAGCTTGACCTGACCGTTCAGCTCCGCTTCATGCTGTTTCAACAGCTTCGCCGTCCCCAGCAGGATCGCCGTGTGGGCGTCATGGCCGCAGGCGTGCATGTTACTGTTTTGCGAGCGATATTCAAAGTCAGACTCTTCGTTGATGCGCAGCCCATCCATATCGGCGCGCAGGGCGATGGTTTTCCCCGTTTTTTTGCCAACGAGAGCCACAATACCGGAATGCCGCTCAAACGTTGTATAAGGAATGTCCATTTCTTCCAAACGTGCCTTGATAAAAGACACGGTTTGCGGCAGAACCAGTCCAATTTCGGGAATCTTATGCAGCTCGCGCCGCCAATTCACGATTTCGTCGCTGATTTTTTTTGCTTCGTCCAATACCGTCACTGTATCCGCTCCATTTCTGTTCCAGCCCTCACGGCACTGCCGACCGTAAGGGTATGGGAATAATAAAAATCCGAAGGAACTTCCCGCGACGATTGTCCACATCGTTAAGAGGAAGCTCCTCCGGACAACGTTGTCCGCATCGTTAAACAGTTAGTAATGAACGTATCATACGAGAGAACATTTGTCAATATTTGTCCGGCTACATTGTGAAAACTCTTGTATTGTCATCTTTGTCCACCACAGACTCACTCCCGCCGATGCGCCGATTCCCGCTCTCCCTGACCTGAAAAAAGACCCGCCCACAACGGTCAGGTCCTTTCCCGCTATCTGTATGATTCGATACGATCTCAGGGAATCGGTGAAGCTACGACAATTTTCGGATACGGCGCACTCAATACGGCGGACGGCTTGTGCGGTTCACTAACCAGGCCGTTGATGACGATACGGCTGGCGGCCTCTGCCGTGATTGCCTCTTTCAGAAGTTCCGCCTGTTCTTTTACCGCAAGAGTAATGGCGTAAATTTCCTGGACAAACAAAGGATCGTGAATGGAGGCCAGATTGATTTCAACGGTTACCAGGCCTGCATACACTCCGGCATAAGCAAGCAAACCGCTGGCCAGAGACTCGCTGGCCGCGTTCAGGTTACCCGATTTGACAACATCAACGGCAAAGCGCATTACCTGAAGGCATTTCTGTGCCATGGACAACGAAAAGCGGGCCGCTTCTTTGGTTGCCTCCTGAACGGCTCTATTTCTGGCCTTTTTCTCAATTTCATTGGTTTTCGGAAGTTTATAGGCGTTCACAATCCTCAAATAGGAGTTGCCATCGCCATCCACACCCTGCAGTAATTCTTCTTTTAACCGTGTACCTTGCTGTTTCAGTTCGTGAATCGATTCCTGCATATCTTTATATTTTTCTTTTCCCTCGGTCAGGCTGCAAACCATCAAACCCAAACCGGCCCCCAACGCACCGGCCAAAGCCGCCGCACCGCCGCCTCCCGGCATAGGCGAATCGGACGCCAGGTCATCAACAAAGTCGTTTACACTCTTATCTATCAGCATCGCAGTCACTCCTTATATGTGGTTTTCGTCGATCCTGCCCGCCGCATCATTGCTGCTGCGGAACACCGTTCGGCCGCAGCAGCGGTTTTTCCCCTTTTATACCCGCCACAAACCGGAATGCTTCATCCAGACGGGCCGTTTCCCCTTCCAGCGAGAGGATGACCGCTCCTTCGGATCCGGCTATGCCACCAGAACCAAGGTGGTAGGCCTGCACACCGAAAAGAACAGCCAATGCCTGAATTTCGGTAACCACCGCGGCCTGGACCAGCGGCATCATCCCCACCGGCATACCGGTATGATGCCGGAAACGCATCGTCCCGGTATGTTTGACCGCTTCCGCAATACTGGGGACCAGTTTTTCCAGTCCGACCGGAACCACTAACCGGGAACCTCTGGCATACAGGGTGCCAATGGACGATCCGATGGTCCCGCCTGCATTATTGCCCATAAAAACCCCGGCCTGGAACTGAGCGTCAACCGCGTTGGCTCCCTTGATAAACACGTCTGTCGCGGTAAATTCCTTCAGCGCTTCCTCCGACCGCATCTCCACCGGCCGTCCTTTGTGCAGGACCATCGGGAAAATATAATCGGGATTTTTCGGTGTCCCCCAGGTTTCCCCCAGGGTAACATGCCCGGAAATGAAATTTTCTTTCACCATAGCTTTCCCGGTCAGTTCTTCGGCTACATAACCGGTCGAACTGCCGGTGGCAATAATAATCCAGCCATTATTCATGGCCTCGGTTACAAAAGGATGCTTAGCCACGGCCTTCGCTATCAGCCGGCGGGATTCATACGGAGTCAATACTACCAAAGCCCGTTCATCAGTCATCGTACCCTACCTCCTCCACGGAACCTCTTACAAAATATTTTATCATAG
>DATMYQ010000282.1:0-2393 GCA_035560935.1 Patescibacteria group bacterium
GCTATATTTTAATAAAACGGAGGTAAATTTGATGAAAACAACCGCAAATAATGAAAGTCCAGCTACTTTAATTTTGGTAATCGGCGCGACAGGAACGCAGGGGGGCACAGCTGCACGGGAACTGTTGGCGCATGGCCACCAGGTTCGAATCCTGACACGCAACCCCGATGCACCGGCTGCGCAGCTCTTGATAAAGGCTGGCGCCGAAGGAGCGCGTGGCGATATGAGCAATCCCGACTCGCTGGATGCGGCGCTGCGTGGTGTTTCTGGCGTCTTCTCCATGTCGCCGCTAGACGGCTCAGGGAACGATTCGGAAAAGCTCTATGCATCAACCTTGGTGCAGGCGGCGCTCAAAGCTGGTGTGCGCCATTTCGTGCACGCGTCGGTGGCCGGTATCGAGCGTCCCCCCCATTCGAGTGCACCTAACTCGCTCGTGCACTATTGGAACGATAAATGGGAGATCGAAGAGTATGTGCGCAACGCTGGTTTTAGGTTATGGACAATTTTACGTCCTACCTGGGTCATGGAAAATTTGGCTGAACCTGCGTCGCGATTTATGTTTCCCCAACTTAAGAAAGGAGAAATCATCACTGCCTTAAAAGCTGGCACGCGTTTGGATATGATTGCGGCCGACGACATCGGAGCGTTCGCACGTACTGCTTTTGAAAGGCCCATCCAATTCAATGGAAAGACCATTGAATTGGCGGGTGACTCAATCACCATGGGCGAGGTTGCTGCAGCCTTGAGCAAGGTCTCAGGTAAGAAAGTGGTGTCCTCCTCCCTGAGTTCTGCCGAAGCCAAGGCACGGGGAATGCATCCCAGCGTAGTCAATTCTCAGGATTACAGAAATGAAGTAGGCTTTCAGGTCGATATCGAGGCATTAAAGCTGTATGGTATACCGCTGACAACATTCGAGAAGTGGGCAAACAAGAACCGCGCTAAAATCGTCATCAACTAAAGAAAAGATAAAACTGAAATGTATTAAGCCCAAAGCAAACAATACAAACAACAGTGAGCCTGAGGTTCCACGGCTTGCGCTGATAATCATTCGCTTTCCTCCTTTCGAGCAGCGGAATCACGATATTCTTTGGGAGATACACCTGTCATCCGCTTGAACTGCGTGTAAAAGGTGGAAAGGCTCTCAAAACCGCTTTGCAGGGCAATTTGCAGGATGTTATCCTGCGTATCGGCAAGCAGCTTTTTAGCCTCGTCGATGCGCAGCCTGTTCAGGTATTCCACCGGCGTTTTTCCATATTGCCCATGGAACAATTGAGGCATACGGTTGCGGCTGAGGCCGAGCTTTTTTAATTCTGCCTTCAAACGATTATGGTCGAAAGAATAGAGGTCGTATACCGCCTTTATTTTTTCGGCTGTTTCTTTTTGCGGCTGAAACCCCAAAAGGTCAGGGCGGCAGCGCTTGCAGGGACGCAGCCCGCTGTCGCGTGCTTCGGCTGCCGTGTCAAAAAAAGCCACATTCTCGCGCCTGGGAGTTTTGGATTTGCAGGAGGGGCGGCAGAAGATGCCTGTTGTTTTAACACCGTAAAAAAACTTGCCGTCATATGCGGGGTCACAATCAAGCGCGGCCTTCCATTTTTCTTCATTGCCGAGTGCCATGCGGGCACCCCCTTTTCGTCACTTGCGCTTCATAGCGCGAATTCGTATTTTTGTGTCCTTGTCTACGCAAAGCGATTCCGTGATTTTTTGCAAGGCTTTGTTGTAAGTAAAAGCATCCAGATGATTGTTTTTCAGATAGGGCAGCGTTTGTGCCGGCAACTTGACATAGCAGGTGGAAACCGCCCACGCAACCGCCATCTTGACATAATATCCCTCATACCGGATACTGTCCAAGATTTCCAGCACAGACCTGATATGATCTTCGTCTATATAATAAAAGAGCAGCATCACGATTGCAAACCGCATTCCAAATTCCTGATCCGAACGGACATAGGGCTGAAGAAAAGCCCAAACCTGCTCCATATTTTCTTTGGTAAATTTCAATCCGGTGCAAAAGCTGTCACACACCGACCAGTTGTTTATTTTCGGCACAAATCCCTGTATATAAGAAAGCCTTTCTTCAACGGAACACTCGACATAGCCGATCACCATGCCCTGCAGCATGATTTCCTCGAAGGTATCATCCGCCGCTGTCTTTAAATATTCCCGCCAGTCTGTTTTCGTGATTTTTTTCGCTATTTTGCGCAACAGGGGAAGTTGGACACCCAAGACATTATTGATATTGGGAAGCAATCCGGAGGAGAATACACGGTATTTCTCTTCCGCCAGCTCCATAAGTTGTTGTTTGATTTTCAATCTCATCCGTTCATTCCTTTTTATCTGTCTGATTTTTAGCACCCAGTACAATCCGCCTTGTAATCAAAATTTTTTTATCATAT
>DATMYQ010000283.1:0-26862 GCA_035560935.1 Patescibacteria group bacterium
TATGTTATAATAATAGCATAAAAGGAGGGGAGGGGTATGCCGACTATTGGCGAAAAAAATACCGCCAGCGGAATCTACAAATGTTCCCGTTGCGGCAATGAAAAACAAGTCAACCAGCAGGACAGCTTTCCTGCCTGCAAAAGCTGTGATATTCCCGGTATGAAATGGGTGGTTGTCAGAAGTGCCCCGGTACTTCCGGTGATTATCCACCCAACCACCACTTCCATTACTTCCATTTAGCCGCCTTTAAGGCGGCTTTTTCTCGTAAAAGCAGCAATTCATTGTCCTGCTCTATGTAAAATACAAACCCATTGCCCATTTTTAACCTATTGGTCATTACGATTTTTCCGGGTTATTGCTTCAGTTGCTCCCATTCCGGCGTAACAATGACCACCGGCTGCGACTCCGGTGCCTTCAGCACCACATCCAGCGTCTTATCCGTACCACTGATCCGTTTGGTCATATACACGTATTTCATCGTCGTAACTGCATTTTGCAATTCAAAATAAATACGGAATTTATAACCTTTTGGCACATCCAACTCCATTTTCTCTCCGTTCGTCTGCGGCGAAATGTTAATTGTCCTCCCCACACCGGAGACACGGATGGTATCCAACGGCTGCCCCTGAAACGGGTATTTCCAGAAATAGTCTGGATTTTCGACGATCACATTAATAACCACTCTCTGCAAATCCCCATCGGCGGCGGCAGCTGACGTCGGCTGCCCAAGCAATACAACCAGCAAACTAAACGCCAGCAGCAGGCGCATTCCCGGTACCTGGTATTTTTTGTTTTCACGCATCATCATATCATCCTCCTGTCGGCTTTTCCGCACTCTGGCACCGAAAAACCTCTCTCAACCGAATAAATATTCGTGCTGTAGCTACTGAAATCCTTCTTTTTAGTGGATCAGCGTGTTATTTTTTCCAGTCCCAGTAAATCTTCAACCTTTTCTGCCATAAAGCGGTGCGCATCCAGAATTCCCTGATTATATAACGCCGGTCCAATCACTTGCACTATGACACGCAGCAGATTTTCCGCCTGGAAGTCGCTTAAATCCTCATCCCGCTCCTGAAAAAAATGTATTTTTATTTCCCGAATCAGGTCATGCCATACCGC
The DNA here is from genome assembly GCA_035560935.1 of Patescibacteria group bacterium. Lineage (GTDB taxonomy): Bacteria > Bacillota > Negativicutes > Sporomusales > Sporomusaceae > DATMYQ01. The sequence goes on from DATMYQ010000283.1 coordinate 1,120, forward strand.
TTCTTCCAACTCCACTGGTTTCATCCAGTTTCATCTCCTTTCCCCTCCCGCCGCGGGTTAGCGTTTTAAACCGTCAACAGTTTCTTGTTTTTCAGCCAAACCGGTACACAATCCAAAAATTTCCGGGCCGCCGGGGAAGCTTTTTTCAGTGAAGGACAGGCCACACCAATCGTCCGGCAGGCCGGTTTTTCCAGTTTCAGCGCCCGGATGCCGTGATCATTGCCGAACAAAACCATCGCCGGAAGAATGCTGATACCCAGGCCATTTTTCACCATCGCAATGATTGCCTGGTCTTCCGTCACTTCATACTTAATCTTCGGACTGACGTTATTTTCATGCAAAATCCGTCGCAAGTCATCATCGCTGCCCCACTTGGGCATAATAAAAAATTCCTCTTTAATCTGTTCAAAGGAAATTTTGCGTTGATCCTGCAAAGGATGCCCCATGGGAAGAATACAAAGCATTTCGTCTTTAACCAAAGGAATGGTTTCCAAAGACGGCGGCGCCGGCAAGGATAAAAAACCAAAATCGACGCTCCCATTGATAATCCAGCGACCGATTTCGTCATAGTCGCCCTCGGCCAAACGGATGTCCAGCGCAGGATGGCAGAGTTGAAATTCTTTGATCATACCGGGAAGCCATTGCGCGGATACGCTGGTAAAAGTTCCGATCCGGACCTGCCCCCGTTCCAAACCCTTGATGGCAGCGACTTCTTCTCTCAGCCGGTCTTCCGACCGGAGCGTATCGCGAATACATTTCAGCATCCGTTCCCCATTACTGGTCAAAGACACTCCCGACCGGCCCCGGATAAGTAACGAAAAGCCCATTTCGCTTTCCAGCCCGGAAAGCACATGGCTAACTCCTGACTGTGTCATATTCAGAGTTTCTGCTGCTTTCGTCAGACTTCCCGCTTCTACGACGGCATGGAATACCCTGTATTTCAAAATCGCCATCCACTTCTCCCGTTACATGAATTTTATTCATGTATTCCATTATAAACATTCTCTTTGCGAATGTAAAATTCTCATCTATACTGAATGATATCTCCGATTATCCTGTTACGACAATCGATTCTCCCGCACAGCGGCGGGCAAAATTGCACCTCAGGAGGAAATGATGACGGAAATCACCGTGACTGACCGTAACCTGCGTCTGCAGATCATCGCCGCTCTGCTGGCGGTATATTTCTTTTGGGGCGGTACTTATCTGGCAATGAAAATCGCCATCGATACGATTCCGCCATTTTTAATGAGCGGTCTGCGCTTCTTCACCGCCGGGCTGGTCGTCTACCTGTGGGAATGGCGGAAAGGAAGCGGCCATCCCGGAAAAGCCCAGTGGCTGAGCGCCGCCATGGTGGGCGGACTGTTGCTGGTATGCGCGATGGGCGGCCTGGTGTGGGCGGAGCAGTTCGTCCCATCCGGCACCGCCGCCATTATCTTTGCCACCGTCCCACTGTGGATGACGTTGATCGCCTGGGCATTTCAAAGCAGCGGACGCCCCCGGTTCCTGGTAATGGCAGGTCTGGCGCTGGGCTTTTGCGGCGTGATTCTCCTGGTCAAAAACTCGGTTGCCCAGATCGGCAGCAATCCGCTGGAATGGCTGGGATATATCGTAGTCACCCTGGCCGCGGTTTCCTGGGCCTGGGGTTCCTTATACTCGCGCACGGCAAATCTTCCGACATCACCCTTCCTGTCAGTAGCCATGCAAAACCTTACCGGTGGCGCCTGCTATTTGTTGATCAGTTTCCTGGCCGGCGAATGGACCTCGTTTTCCGACAACAGCGTTTCCTGGGATTCGGCCCTTGCGCTGGCTTATCTGATTGTTTTCGGTTCCCTGATCGGCTTTAGCGCCTACATCTGGCTGCTCAAAGCTGCCGATCCCACCCTCGTCTCCACTTACGCTTATGCGAATCCCATCGTGGCGGTATTCCTCGGTTGGTTGCTGGCCGGCGAACAACTGGCGACTTCCGACGCCCTGGCGGCGGCGATGATTATCGGCGCCATCATCATGATCACCAAAAGCCAGTCCCAGACCGGATAAATCATCCGGGTTTCCTGCCCACCGTAGCCACATAAATGGCAAACTCGCCTTCACCGTCCACCCCCAGCACTTCGTTCAGTCTCTCGTCCTGAAATGCGGCAATGGCGCAAACGCCGGCGTCCAGTGCCTCTGCCGCCAGATACAGGTTCTGGCAGACATGCCCGGCGTCCAGATGGAGGTAACGGTAGCCCCGTTCGCTATATCGCCAGGTCATCCGGTACGGCACCGCCGTCCAGATAAAGGTCACGGCGCTTTCTCTGACAAACTTCTGTTTCAGGCAAGCGTCTGTGACCTGTTCCGCCATATCCGGAGCCAGGTTCACCACTGCCAGTTGGTGCTCCAACGGCAAAAAACGGTACAATCCCGGTTCCAGACCATTTACCCGATTAACCAGAAGATAAGTTTCCAACGCATGGCGGGCCCCGGCGGAAGGCACCGTTCTCAGGGTGGCGGCCGTCCCCTGTATCCGCCGCACCCCCTGGGTCGACCAAAGCAAATAGGACAACTGCGCCAGGCTCAACGCTTCACCGCTGTAGCGCCGCAAACTGACCCGGCGTTCAATGGCCTGCTGCAATGGCAGCGTCAGATTAACTTCGCCGGCGTCAATTTCCGTCGGCAACGGCAAGACCAGATGCGTTTCGCCCGCCACCGTTTTTACCAGCGGTGGTTGTGGTTTTTCCAGTACCTGGTCCGCAGGCTCCAGATACGGATACTGAGTCAGCCGCATAAACTCACGGCCCAATTTTCTTGTCATGCCGACCCCTCCTTTTGGGTTCCGCCCGCCACAATATACCGGCCAAATTCTTCGCGCAGCCGGCGGTAAAGCGGCTGACGGAATCCCACCACAATATCCACCAGCTTATCAAACTCCATCCATTTCCAGTCGGAAAACTCCGCGTCCGTCGCTTTTTCCAACGGAATCGTCTCGCCATATTCCGCTCGCAGACGCAGCAAGAACCACTTTTGCACCTGCCCCCGTCCCACCTTTGGCGTCCGCTTGTCCGGTGGCAGTTCGTAAGCCAGCCATTCCGGATGTTCCGCCAGACGTTCCAGGCACTCCGGCTGCAAACCGGTTTCCTCCCGCACTTCCCGCAGTACGCCCTGCCAGGGCTCTTCGCCCGGTTCCAGCCCGCCCTGCGGCAACTGCCAGGCATTCTCTATACCGGCGCGTTCCAGCGCCAATACCTGCCCCCGGGAATTGATAATCATCGCGCCCACATTGGCGCGGAATACATTGTCCTTATAGCTACCCATTTTTCCCTCCCCACCGCGTTTTCCTCGCGTTGCCTGCAACTTTTCAACACTTTTTTCTTTTGCCGCGGAGCAATGAAATTCCTGCTGCGAATTTAATAATCCGACATTTTACGGGAGGAATTTCGGCGCTTTCCCCAGAATTATATTCAGGAACGCATTATTCGCGGATCCCGTTCAAGGTCCGCCAAAACACAAAGGAGGAATTTGATTGATGTCCAGTAAAAAATGGCTTGCCTTGTCCCTGATCGTCGTTTTCAGCCTAGCGCTGATTGCGGCCGGCTGCGGCGGCAGCAACAACGCCAGCAAACCGGCTGCCGCCAAGTACGTCCGGTATGTGATCGGACCGGAACCGGACACATTGGACCCCCGCAAATCCAACGGTATGCCGGAAGCCCGGATGGAGGCCAATTTATTTGAAGGCCTGATGACCCACGGCAAGGACGGCGTCATCATTCCCGGCGTTGCGGAAAAATACACCATATCGCCGGATGGCAAGGTCTACACTTTCACCCTGCGTACCGGCCTGAAATGGTCCAACGGCGACCCGTTGACCGCCCAGGATTTTGAATACGCCTGGAAAAAAACGCTGGATCCCAACTTTGCCAGCAAATACGCCCAGCAATTGTATTTCCTGAAGGGCGGCACCGAGTATAACACCAACAAAGGTTCTGTTGATGAGGTGGGCGTCAAGGCCACCGACGATAAAACCCTGGTGGTGACGCTGGCCGAGCCGACCCCGTTCTTCCTGTCGGTGCTGGTGCATCACGCCTACTATCCGGTAAACAAAAAAGTGGACGAAGCCAATCCCAAATGGATGAATGACGCCAAAACCTTTGTCGGCAACGGCGCCTTCATGATGCAGAACTGGACTCACAACGCCAAGGTCGAATGCGTGAAAAACCCCAACTATTGGGATGCTGCCAATGTTAAGATGGAAAAACTGGATTTCATCCTGTCGGAAAACACCAACACCAATCTGTCGATGTTTGAAAGCGGCCAGGCCGACTTCGTCGACAACCTTCCCCCGTCGGAATTGCCTCGCCTGTTGAAAGAAAACAAAGTCCAGGCGCTTCCCCTGTTGGGCAATGGCTTCTATGTATTCAATCTTAATAAAAAACCCTTTGACGACCCCAAACTGCGTAAAGCCTTTGCGCTGGCCATTGACCGCGAAGCGTTGATGAAAACGCTGAACAACGGCTGGACTCCGGCCTACGCCTTCGTACCGCCGGGAATCCCCGACGCGGACAAAGGCTCCGACTTCCGTAAAGTTGGCGGCGATCTGTTCAAAGCCGACGTGGCCGAAGCCAAGAAACTCTTAGCCGAAGCCGGTTTCCCCGACGGTAAAGGATTGCCTCCGGTTCCGCTGATTTACAACACCAACGAAACCAACAAACTGATCGCCGAAGCACTCCAGGAAATGTGGAACAAGAATCTGGGCGTAAAAGTGGAACTGCAGAACCAGGAATGGAAAGTCTTCCTGCAAAGCCGCAGCTCCGGCAACTATATTCTGGCCCGCCACGCCTGGATCGGCGACTTTGAGGACCCGATCACTTTCCTGAACCTCTACGAAAGCACCAGCGGCAACAACGATGCCAAATACAACAGCGCCAAGTTTGACGCCGATCTGAAAAAATCCTACGGCATTGCCGATCCCAAAGAACGAATGAAACTGTTCCACGAAATGGAGAAGCAAATGGTCGGCGACGACATGGCCGCCATTCCGCTGTATTTTATGAAACAGTATGTCTTGGCCAAGCCGACGGTTAAAGATTATATTACCACTTCCATGTGGCTGACGTATTTCAAATACGCTACGATTCAATAATTTCGGTCTTGTCCCTGTGTAGGTAAAAGGCCTGCTCTCTTCGTAGAGCAGGCCTTTTAACGTGTTCACTTCACTATCAGCACCGGTACCGTCGAATAAGTAACCAACTTATGAGCCACGCTGCCCAACAGCAATTTGCCGAATCCGCCCATCCCCCGCGTACCGGCGATAATCAAATCCGCCTCTTCTTCTCTGGCATATTTAATTATTTCTTCGACCACATGACCTTTGCGCATCTGATATGTGACCGGAAATCCGCATTCCTGGCAAAGGCGGGCCCGTTCCGCTATTTTAGTCCTAATCCAGCGGCAAGAATCCATTTCCAGGTCCATCAAAAGCGCCAGCGACGTGTCACAGACCGCGAGCAGAACGATCTTCGCCCCAGTCATCCCGGCCAGGTCTATCGCCCATTTCACTGCCTTTTCACTGTAGACCGAACCGTCATAAGACACCACATAGTTCGGCGTCGGCATATCCATCCCTCCGTCTCAAAACTTCCGGTGAGAGGCTGATACGATATATATTCTCCGGGTTCGGTTCAGTTCCTGCCTGACATTAGTTCTTTCGCCATGATACTGCCTGTGACATTACGCTACCTGCGGATTTGGACCCATTTCAGCTCGAATTGTCTGCGTCGCATGATGGGCAGGAAGCACAAAGAGGCTGTCTCCGTTCAGCGTTGAAACAGCCTCTTCCCTTTTCCCGCGTGTTCTATACGCTAACCTTCATCATCGCTCAGGCTTTCCGCCAACCGATTCAGCTCATGCACCATGCCGCCGGCTTGTTGGATGGTTTCCGCCACATGCGTGATGGCGTCCGCCAACTGGTTGATCACCTGATTAATCTGAGCCAGCTGTGAATAATTCCGATTGCTGTCAGCCTGAATCGTCCGGATCACCTCGTCCACTTGCCCGATGGACCGGGAGGTCTCTGACGATAGTTTCCGTATCTCCTGAGCCACCACGCCGAACCCCCGTCCGGCCTCGCCTACCCGAGCCGCCTCAATGGCGGCGTTCAGTCCCAACAAATTGATGCTGCCGGCAATATTACGCGTCATATCAATAATGCTGTCGGTACGTTTTACTTCTTCGGCCGATGCCATCACGCCCTGGGTCAGCTGTTGGCAAACGCCGGCGATTTCCTGCGACTGGGCCGAAATTTCTTCCGTAGTGCTGGCCAACAGCGAAATGGTTTCACCCAGTTCCGACGACATCCGGAAAACCGTATCCTGAAGTTCCACCGGTTCACTGGTAACCACGCTGCCGAGGACATTTCCTTTGGCGTCAAATATCGGCAACGCCGCAGCAATATAAGGCATACCAAAAATAGAAGCGTCGCCCCGCATTATCACCCGTTTTTTTCCCTCCATCGCCTGCACCACGGCGGAGCCTGGTTTTAGCGGCATTCCGGCATACGCCTTCATATCCAGTTTTTTACCGGCTTTATAATATAAATACTGCTCCCGGTCTGTAAGCCCCACCCCCACATCCCGGGTAAGCATCTCATTTAAAATAGGCAGGACATGCAAAAAATGATCCATGACCTGTTTTCCCTCGTTCATGTTCTGTTCATTCCCCCTTATTTTCACCGGCAGGTCCAGCCGCCGGGAAAATCAGCGCCCGGATAAAAATGCAGCGGGGCAGCGCCGCCAGCATCATTGCCGCGACAACCGCCCCGCCAACCTTCTTTACAGGCGTTCGATCACGGTGGCCACTCCCTGGCCGCCGCCGATGCAAAGTGTGGCCAGTCCCAACTTCCCTTGCTGCGTCTCCAGCGCGTGAAGCAAGGTCACCAGGATCCGGGCGCCGCTGGCGCCAATGGGATGACCCAGCGCGATGGCGCCGCCATTAATATTCACTTTCTGGCTGGGAAACGCCAGTTCTTTCCCCACCGCCAAAAACTGGGCAGCAAAGGCTTCATTGGCTTCGATCAAATCCAGATCCGCCACAGTGATGCCCGCTTTCGCCAGTGCTTTGCGAGTGGCCGGTACCGGTCCCATCCCCATAACACCCGGTTCCACGCCGCCGGCAGCGTAGCCCCGGATGCGGGCCATTGGCCGAACGCCGAGCTCTTTGGCCCGGTCAGCGGACATGATCAGCAGCGCCGCCGCGCCATCGTTGATTCCGGAAGCATTGCCGGCAGTCACCGTACCCTCTTTTTTAAAAGCAGGTTTGAGACTGGCCAGTTTTTCCAGCGTGGTCCCGGCTTTGGGATATTCGTCGGTATCAATGATCACGTCGCCTTTTTTCTGTTTCACGGTCACCGGTACAATTTCCCGTTTAAAAGCACCGTTTTGAATGGCTTTTACCGCTTTTTCCTGGGATTCACAGGCCAGCTGATCCTGTGCCGCGCGACTGATGCCATAACGTTCCGCCACATTTTCGGCGGTGATTCCCATATGGTAGTCGTTCATGGCGCACCAGAGGCCGTCCTGAATCATGGTATCCGTCAATTTGCCATGGCCCATGCGGTAACCGGTCCGGGCTTTATCCAACAAATAAGGCGCATTGCTCATGCTTTCCATGCCACCGGCAATCATGATCTCCGCATCCCCGGCGACAATCGCCTGCGCCGCCAGGTTTACCGCTTTTAGTCCCGAACCGCAAACCTTGTTAATCGTCAGCGAGGGAACGTCCACCGATTGTCCGGCCTTAATCCAGGCCTGTCGGGCCGGATTTTGTCCCAGCCCGGCCTGCAGCACGTTACCCAGAATGACTTCATCCACCTGATCTCCGTTAATACCGGCCCGGGCCAGCACCGCATTGATGGTCAGCGCCCCCAGTTCCACCGCGCTGACGCTGGCCAAGCCGCCGTTAAAATTACCAATGGCGGTGCGGGCCGCCGCGACAATAACCGCTTCTTTCATGTCCGTTCCTTCTTTCTGTGGTGAATATATTGGGATAGCAAACTATTCATTTTTAATGCAACGACATTTCCTTCAAATCGCCAGCCACAGTAAATTCCGCGGCCGTGGCGGCCCGAACCTGATCCAGCGTCACTCCGGGAGCCAGCTCACTCAGCAGCATCCCGTCCGCATTGCAATGGAACACCGCCAGATTGGTCACAATCATATTCACAACATGCTGCCCGGTCAGCGGCAATGTGCACTGTTTGAGGATTTTGGGCGAACCGTCTTTGGCAGTATGCTCCATGGCTATAATTACCCGCTTGGCACCGGCTACTAAATCCATCGCGCCGCCCATACCCGGCACAATTTTTCCCGGCACCATCCAGTTGGCCAGGTTAGCTTGCTGATCGACTTCCAGCGCTCCCAAAACGGTCACCGCCAGGTGTCCGCCCCGAATCAGCGCAAAAGACATCGCACTGTCAAAGCTGGCGCCGCCAGGCAGAATGGTCGCCGGTTTGCCGCCGGCGTTGACCACGTCAGGATCATTGTCGCCATTGGCCGCACCCAGACCGACAAAACCATTTTCCGAGTGCAGGATAACGTTGACGCCCGCCGGTATATAGTCGGTAACTAATGTCGGAATGCCAATACCCAGATTAACCAGATCGCCGTCCTTCATTTCCTTGGCAATCCGTCGGGCGATGATTTCTTTTGCCTCCACCGTCAAACCTCCTTCTCCGCCAGACAGATGTAGTCCACCAGCACTCCGGGGATGGTTACCTGATCCGGGTCAATCTCTCCAGCGGCAACGATTTCTTCCACTTCAGCGATGACGGTGTCAGCCGCCAGCGCCATCAACGGATTAAAGTTCCGGGCCGCGCGCCGGCAAACCAGATTGCCGGCCGTGTCGGCTTTCCACGCCTTGACAAGAGCCACGTCGGCCCGCAGCGGTGTTTCCAGCAAATACTCTTTCCCTGCCACCGTCAGGACCGTTTTGTTTTCCGCTACTACCGTCCCCAGTCCGGTCGGCGTCAATACACCGCCGAGACCGCTGCCGCCGCAGCGCAGCCTTTCCGCCAGGGTTCCCTGCGGTACCAGCTCCACCGCCATCTCTCCCTGATTCATCTGCCGGCCGGTTTCCGGATTGGTGCCAATATGGGAAACGATTGCTTTTTTCACTTGTTTCCTCTCAACCATCATCCCTACCCCATCCCCGGGAAAACCGGTATCGTTGGAAATCACAGTCAGCTGACCAACCGGTTGCATCGCCAGCAGACGAATTAAAGTCTTCGGTATTCCTACGGATAAAAAACCGCCAATGGCCACCGTCATGCCCGAACGGATGTGTTCTGCCACATTTTCCGGATTGATATCTTTTTTCATATTTCCTCCATAATTCCATGCGGTTATTGGAACAACATAATTCCGGTGATCGCCACGATATTGCCGATGATGAACAAAATCATCGAGAAACCGATCAAATCACGGATACTGATTTTGGCAATCGCCAACAGCGGCAGTGCCCAGAACGGGCAAACCACATTCCAGATGCTTTCTCCCCAGGCCACACCCATCGCCACTTTCCATGGCTCCACGCCCAGTTCCGCCGCAGCGGGAAGCATGAACGGCGCCTGAACCACCCAGTGGCCGCCGGCGGAAGGGATAAAGATACTGATAATCAGCGAGGAAAAATAGCACGCTAACTCAAAAGTATGGTAGGTGGACATTTTCAGCAGGCCATCGGAAATCACGTTGACCAGGCCGCTATCGTGCATAATGCCCATGATACCTGCATAAAAGGGAAACTGGAGAATGATCCCGCCAGCGGTTGACGCCCCTTTGCTGATAGCCTGAGAATATTTGATCAGCGTGCCATGGGCCATGATGCCCAGCACGATGAAGATAAAAATCAAAATGTTGACATTCAGATTGACCCCGTTTTTGGCAAAATAACCAATCAGAAAGACCAGCCCCATCAAACCCAGCGAATAGTTCAGGATCTTGCTTTTGTCCATTTTATCCGCCAGATGGACATCGGAACTGCTATCACTCAGGCTATGCGATGATGCGTCGGTGGTTTTCGCCGCCGGTGGACCATCTTCCAGCAATGACGGATCCGCCAGCACCTCTTCTCCTTTTTTGGGAAACAGGAGAAGACAGACCAACGGAATCACAATCGCCAGGGTAATGGTAATAAACAGCGTCTGCGGATTAAAAATTGTGTCGGTCAGCGGCACCAAACCCATCTGCTTTTCAAACACGTGGCCCTTGGTATTGACGACCAACGGCACCGAGGCCGATAGCCCTCCGTGGGTGATGATAATCCCGGAAAATGCCGCTGTCACCAGCAGCCGGAAATCAACGTTAGGGTGAATTTTGGCCGCTTCCCGGGCCAACAGCCCCCCGGCGATCAACCCCAGTCCCCAGTTAAAGTAATACAGTACCATCGAAGTCAGGCCAATAAAGAGAATGGTTTGCTTCGGCGTCTTGGGAATCAAAACGATACGCCGCAGGAAACGATTGACAATATCGGCCGAAGCCAGCGCATAGCCGGTAACCAGCACCATGGTCATCTGCATGGCAAACGCCAGAATGCCAAAGAATCCGTTGCCCCAGGCGTTGATAATCTCAATAGGGCCTTTGTGTGTAATCAGCATGGCCATAGCGCAAACAAACAGGGTAATCAGCCAGGCGATGGTAAACGGGTCCGGCAAGTATTTTTGCATCACATTGACAAAAAACATCAGCAAACGGTTAATCACGCATTACCCCCCATTTCTATTCGAACTTTTAGTCTGTTTAGATGTAATACTCTGATGCCTTCAGCTGATGCACCAGTTTTTTCATAAATTTTTTGCGGATTTCCGGAATCTCTTCGGGAGGATACTGATAAAACCCTTCGCCGGATTTAAGCCCCAGCTTCCCTTCGCTGACTTTCTGCCGCAGAATGGGATTGGCGCATTGGCTGTTGTCCATTTCTTTTAACAGATTGTCACCGACGATACACCAGATGTCCAGCCCGCCAAAATCAGCCACTTCCAATTGACCGGTAGTGGCATAGCGGAAGGCCGGACCAAATTTCAGCGCCTTGTCGATATCTTCCGGCGCGGCGATACCTTGTTCAATAATGGAAAACACTTCTCTGGCCACACCCTGTTGAATCCGGTTGGCTACCAGCCCCGGCACGTCTTTTAATACCTTGACCGTTTGTTTTTTTGCTGTGATATAGAGTGCTTCCACCTCTTTATAAAGCTCCTCGGGCATATTGCCAAAGAAGGAAAGTTCCACGACCGGCATTAAATGGGCGGGATTGTACCAGTGGTTGACCATAATGCGCTGTTTGCGCGCTGCGCTGACCCGGGCCATCATCGGCTCGAGCGCCAGGCTGGAGGTGTTGCTGGCGAAAATGGTCGCCGGCGGGCAAAATTCATCCAACTGTTGAAACAGTTTTTGTTTCAGTTCCATATTTTCCGGGGCGGCTTCAATGACAAAGTCCCGGTCGGCTACCGTCTCCCGCAAATCTGTGCACAGCGTGATACGATCCAGTGTCGCCTGCACCGCATCAGCGGCAATAAATTTTTCTTCCACCAGCAATTCCAGTTCCTGGCGAATAAAGTCCTTAGCCTTGTCTAACACCTCACGGCTGGTATCATACATTTTGACATCGCTGCCATACAATGCGAAGGTTTCGGCAATGCCATGACCCATGGTGCCGGAACCGATCACGCCAATTTTACGAATCATTCTTATCCCGCCTTTGCTTATTTTTTCAGGCCCAGCAGCTGCCGGGCTTCATCCGGCGTTGCAGTCTCTTTATTGAATTCCTTGATCACCCGTCCCGCCCGGGCGACAAATTCCGCATTGGATTTCGCCAGCCGGTTTTTTGCGTAATAAACATTATCTTCCATACCCACCCGGACGTTACCGCCCAACGCGATGGTCGCGTACAGGATCGGCATATGTCCGGCACCGATGCCAAAGGCTGACCAGGTAGCATTCTGCGGAATCAGGCCCTTCAGATACACCAGGTTTTCCACCGTGGCCGCCGTGCCGCCCGGCGCTCCCAGCACAAACTGGAAGTGCAGCGGCGCCGTCAGGATGCCCTTTTTCAAATAGTACATCGAGTTGTAAAACATGCCGGCATCGAACACTTCGATTTCCGGCTTGACACCCAGTTCCTGCATCTTCGTACCCAGCGTCTCCAAAAATTTGGGATGGTTAAGGAAGATGCCGCTATGAGCCCAGTTCATGGTACCGGCATCATAGGAAGCCATTTCCGGTTTTAATTCAATCAGATGGGCCATCCGGGTTTCATCAGTGGCCAACAGATCGCCGGAAGTGGTCAGATTCAAAATGATATCGCATTTGGCGCGGATCAGTTCCACCGTTTCCCGGAACTTTTCCTTATTCATCGTGCCTTTTCCTTCATCGTCGCGCATGTGCAGATGCGCGACGGCGGCGCCGGCCTGCCAGCATTCATAAACATCAGCGGCAATTTCCGCCGGGGTCAGCGGCACGGCGGGATTGTTTTCCTTCGTGGGAAATGCACCGGTAGTGGCAACGGTAATAATCGTTTTTTCCATGATCATTCTCCTCATCAGTATATTGTGTACGTACACCTTCCTTATAAGCAAGATGCGTGCCAAACATCCAACCCCCGTATTCCGCCATTTTTTCGCTATAAAAGCAAGAAACCCGATGAAATATTTCATCAGGCTTCTTGCTAAATTTTCAGACAAGTAGTGAAAAATCAGGCTTTACAGATGATGATTTTTCGCATCGCTATCGATTCTATTTGTCATCAGTTAAGTTTATTCCTAGCTTCTTTGCTTTTTTAACGATAGTGGACTGATCAATTTTTAAAATTTTAGCTGCTTTGCGGGTACTGCCGCAGGCCGCTAAAACTTTCGCAATGGTTTTACGCTCCAGGTTTTCGACCAGTTCCTTCAGCCCCCGCTCACCGGTCAGCACCTCACTGTACTGTGTGTCCACGTTCAGCAGACTGCCGATCAGATCGGCATCGATGGCGGCGGCCGGTTCGGAAATAATCACCAGCCGCTCGATAATATTTTGCAGTTCCCGGATATTGCCCGGCCAGGAGTAGTGTTTCAGAACAAGGACGCCCGCTTCTTCCAGCAGTGTATTTTTGGCGTATTTCGCGTTATATATGCTCAGAAAATGCCGGGTCAAATCCTCAATATCCACCCCCCGTTGCCGGAGCGGCGGGATATTAATGGGAAAAACGTTCAGCCGGTAATACAGATCCTCACGGAATTTTCCTGTTCTCACCTGTTCTTTCAAATCGCAGTTAGTCGAAGAAATAATCCGGACATCCAGTTTTATTGGTTTGGCGCCGCCGATACGGGTCACCTCTTTGTGCTGGATGACCCGCAGCAGTTTGGACTGAAGTTCCAACGGCATGTCGCCAATTTCGTCCAACAGCAAAGTCCCGTTCTGGGCCAAATCAAACATCCCCAGTTTACCGGCGGCGGTGGCGCCGGTAAACGCGCCCTTTTCATACCCGAACAGCTCCGCTTCCAGCAAATTGGCCGGGATGGCAGCGCAGTTCACTTTGATAAACGGCCCTTTACCCCGGTCGCTGCGGACGTACAGTTCATTGGCCACCACTTCTTTGCCGGAGCCGGTTTCGCCGGTAATCAGCACGGTTACGTCCAGCTTGGCCACTTGCTCAATCTGCTTGATCAGGTGCCGGGTTTCCTCGCTGCTGCCGATCAGGTTCTTCTCCGACTGCTGTCGCCGCAGCAGTTCAATTTCCTGTTCGCTTTTTTTTCGGTCCTGTTCCACTGCCCGGATGAGGGCCTGGGAAGCTTCCAGCTCCGTCTGCATTTTCAGCAGGTCGGTAATGACCCGGTTATTATTGACCACCTTTGTGATCTGCCCCTGTTCGTCGAACACCGGATTGCCGGTAATCAGCATTTCCGTTCCATTGCGCAGACTTTTGCCCATCGAGCTGACCTGTGTTTTGTTTTTTAGCACCTGCGGCGTCACCGCGTTTTTGAACAGCCCCTGCTGTTCCAGCTCTTCCACCGTTTTATCCACGACTTCATCCGGCTGAATCCCCGTCATACGGGTATAGGCCTTATTCACGTACAATGTCTTACCCTCACCGTCCGCGATATAGATGCCGTCATGAACGTATTCACCAATTTCCCGAAAATCAAAATCTTTCAGATCGGTCAATACCTGCAGCACCCGTTGCAAACCCGCAACCGTCTGTTCCGGAGCTGCCGCCGGATCCATCGGACTGTGGGCATTCCGGATCATTTCCTGTAAAAAACCAATGGCTGCCGACGCCCCTCTGCTCATCAGCCTTTGACCCGCGGCACCGTCAAACTACCTTGCGGCATCACGATAATCCGGGGATTCGGCCCCACTTTGGCCCGCGCTTTCTGCAGCGCATCCCGGATATCCGCCGCCGGCGTAAACAGCAACGTCTGGCTCAGTTCCGGATCCATGGACGACACCAAGATAAACTCCGCCCGTTTCATCAACCGGGTAACCGCATAAGCCTTATGCGCACCAATCTGGAAATTGGCCCGCAGCGCCGCTTCCACCTGATCGGCACTGCCTGCTTCTTTCATGGTTTTTTCATACATCGCTGAACCGGATCCTTCCCGGCATTCTCCCAGCAGGATCACCACGCCGCCGTCTTTGACGGCGCACCAGGCATTGTCCATGGTTTTCTGCAGCTGGTACACGTTGATATCCTTGGGGTAGCCACCGCAGGTGGCGATCACCAGATCGGCCCGCTCTGCAATTTCCACTCCGTACACCCCGTCCACAAACCGGCAGGCTTCTTTATGGGCGGTCACAAAATCGCCGGCAAAAATCTTCAGAAATTCTTTTTTCGCATTCAGCACCGTGTTGATCAAAAAAGACGGGCGGCACATCTGCACGCCTTCCACCTGATCATGGTAGATCGGATTTCCTTCCAGCCTGCCGATGGCGGCACCGGGTTCCAGCATCATGCTGTGGTTGTGACGGATGGTTTCATACTGGGCCACGCCCGGCAGCATCGCCTTGCGGCCGCCGCCGAAGCCGGCGAAAAAATGGTGCACCACACTGCCGGTACAGACGATGTGATCCGCCTGGGTCACTAATTTGTTAAACGCCACCGGCGTACCAAATGACGTCGTTCCAAAAAACTCGAACTGATCCTCTTCCTTGCAATTACTGTTGTACATTTTTACCCGCGCCGCCACCGCCGGCCCCACCTCGGCGTTCATTTCCTCCGGCGTCATGTCCCGATGCGTTCCCAGCGCAAACACAATGTACATATCCTTGTCAGGAACGCCCACGCTGTTCAGTTCGTCCAGCATAATCGGCAAAAACACATGACTGTTGGCCACCCGGGTCGGATCATTGACAATGAACGCCACCGTTTCCCCGGGCTTCACAATTTCCCGCAACGGTTTACTGTCGATAGGATTGCGAATAGCGTCCAGAATCGCCTGTTCCGGCTGTTCCAGCACCGGGTATTCCCGGATTTTCAGTTCGGCGGCCACCTGGTCGGCCTCCAGTTCAAACGCGACTTTGCCGCCGCCGTATTTTAATTCATAACCGACTTTTGCCATACTATCGTCCCTTTCTCTTTTTCAGTCCAATACTTAAAACGATTATAGCATGGCGAAATCGCAAAAATCATCCACAAAGTTCCGCAAAACTCCCCAAGTATTGCTGGAATACCGAAAAGTCTTTTTCAAAACCATTCTTATCCGTCAGCAAGGTAATAACATAATTCTCCCGGTTCGCTTTAAACATCGCCATTACGCTAATCTCCTCTCCCTTACGGGTGATCAGTAACGTCGCATTGTATTTCCCCACCTTGATAATGTCCGCTTTTTCAAAGACAGCGCCCTCATAATCTTCTTGTTGCAAGCCCGCAAAATACTCTCGCAGTTCTTCGGCCGTCAAGGTGGTGGGATCAATAAAATTATCGTTCTTATTCTTCGCCGGCTCCAACATAACCATCCACACGGGATAGTCGGCATTATCCTGAGAAAAATCGAGAGCCACACCCGCTTCATCTTTCTTGGTCATCACCGTGATCTTGCCGGGTTTTTCCGGACCGGAAATTTTAAATCTATACTCATCGCTCTGGTAAGTATATGCCTGACTGACGGACGGAAACGAAACCATCAATACGACTGCCAGTAAAAAACCCACTATGATAATATGCCCTGTTTGCCATAGCTCTTTTTTGATCTCTTCCATGTTGCTACTCCTCCTGTTTAATCTTTTTATTTTCATATGAAAAAGGCCGCTCTTATCCAAAACCTTTTTCCACATAAATCATCTGGAGCGGCAATTCGTCTTCATTGCGGGGACTTTATGACAAATACGGCGTTGGTATCAAAATTACCGGGACACTAACGTTGCCGACAGGACGTTAATTTGCTGTAGCGCGCCGTTGGTGCTGTTGATAACCTTATCCATGATGGTAGGGTCGGTCAGCTTGGCGGCAGGATAGCGGCGCATCGCTTCAATACGGATTTCGATCAGCTGTTTTTTAAACTGATGCAAAAGCTCGGGGTCCAGAGAAGCTGACAATTGCCGGCGGTGCAGTTCTTCTTCAATATCTGCCACTTTTTTTACGTAAGCTTTAAAGGAGCCATTGTCGTCCAGACCGCCGCCTTTGAACCATTTGAGCATCATCAGGCCCAGAGTCAGCAGCGTCATCGCCGCGCCGAACCCTTTCTGGATGTTTTCAACGGTTTTGGCGGAGAAAGCTGCTTCGTTCCGTTTCAGGAAGGTTTCGGTGGCGGCTGATATCGGGAAACCGGAAGGAATGGTGACATTTTTTTCATCCAGTTTCATGCGCAGTTTGCTGGCCACTTTCGGGCTATAAAGAATTTCCATTAGTTTGGCGACGGCTTTGCTGTCGGTTTTTTTGTTGGCTACCAAATGCATGTTGACACCAATGGATTTCATATCCTTTGCCGGTTCCGGCGGATTGGAATTGTAAGTGTAAGCCAGAATTTTTTCGCCGCTTACCCAGCCTTCGCGTAGTGCCAGCGCTTCCGGAAAAGGGATTTCCAGCAAATGATAGCCTTGTTTTTTGACCATCCGTTCCACGACGTAGGAGGGCGGCGGCGAGACAACGAACATGGCGTCCGGCAGTTTTTCCGGGTACATCGCCAGAACATCTTCCGTGGAGTCATAGGTTTCCGCGTAGTCGATATTTTCCTGCAGGCCGACGAAATTCATTACCTGATGAGCAACGATGCGGGTACCGCCGGTTTTCGAGCCGACATTCACGGTTTTGCCGCGCAGATCACGGACGTTTTGAATATCAGCCTTGGCTAATAAATGCAGGGTTTCGGTAGAAACGGTAGCCACGTGTTCGACATTTTCCAACCGCAGATTCATACCGCCCTGGATAAAGGCCAAATCCAGCTGTCCGCTGTTTACCTGTTCCAGAGCCCGGACCGAACCGGCGACCGGATGAATGACCAAAGTGATTCCTTCTTTGGCGGCTTCTTCTTCCAGCACTTTGGCAATCAGATGACGCTGCGACAGAATATCGCCGCCGGTAATGTGCAGTGTGTACTGGCGCGGAATCATGTCATAGACGAATTTCCCCGCCACATATAGGAATATAATGGCGATCAAAGCCGCCAGTGTGTTCATAATCACTTTGTTTTGCTGTATTTTATTTAGATATTTCTTAAGTAATTGTTCCGCTTCAAACGTGCTTGACATTGTTCGCTCTCCCATCAGCGCCGGTCAGTCAAATGACGGCGGTTAATAGACCCGGATCAGGCCTTCGTGTTCGAGAATCTTCTGCCCGTCGTTGCTGAGGGCAAAGTCAACAAAGTTTTGTATGGCGTTTTTGGGTTTATCATAGATGACCAGAAAAAAATCGCGACTGAGCGGATAACGCCCCGACAGGATGGTTTCCCGGCTGACGGAAACATCATCCACCCGCAGGGCCCGCACTCCGTCATGGACATCTTTGAGCGCCAGGTAGCCAATGGCGTTGGGATCGGCGGCGACGGTTTTGAAAACGGCGTCCGCAGATTCAAGCAAGGTTGCCGATTTGGCAAAATCGATTCCTTCCATGACCATTTCCTCCATGCCCTTGCGGGTGGTGGAGCCAACTTTGCGACCGACCACGGTGATAGATGCGTTATTGCCGCCAGCCTGACTCCAGTTGGTCACCTGCCCGCCGAAAATTCCCTGCAGTTGCCGGCGGCTAAGGTTCGCCAGCGGGTTGGCGGGGTTGCTAACTATTACGACGGCATCTTTGCCAATCAGATAGTCACGCGTATACTGGTCATCTTCCTCCCGGGTGACTTCACGGGACATCATGGCCAGATCGATGGCGCCCCGCTTTACAGCAATCAGTCCGGCGGTGGAGCCGCCCGCGTCGTCTTCGATCAGGATTTGCGGATGATTTTTTTGAAAGGCTTCTTTGAGTTTTTCCATATAGGGCAACAGAGTGCTGGAACCGGCGATCAGGAGCGATTCCTGACGAGCCTGCTTGCCGCAGCCCAATAGGGGCAGGAGCAGCAGGAGAGAACAGCAGAACGCGGCCAACCGCAACCCCCGGGAATGATTGTGATGTTTCAAGGCAGAACACTCCTTACGTTCTAAATTGATAGATTTCTACAGTTTTACGGGAATGACGCCAGCTTGCCGGACCAAAGTCTGCCCCTTGTCGGCGGCCAGGAAATACTCAATGAATTTATTGATGGTGGCCGTGGTGTGCTGGGTAGTACATAGTGACAGCGTACGGATAATGGGATAGGTATTGTTTTGAATGGTGGCTGGCTGCGCCTTGATTCCATCCACGCTTAAAAATTTCAGAGAAGAATTGTGGTAGGAGAGACCCAGGTAGCCGATGGCGCCGGGAGTTTGCTGGATATAGTCCCGCATGGCGTCAGAGGCCATGATTTTTGCCTTGGGGGTAACGATTTTCCCTTCGCCGATAACCTTCTCCTTCCAGGTCTCATAGTTGCCGGAGGTGCCGTCGTGGGAAACGATGATGACCGGTTCATCGGCGCCGCCTACCTGGCTCCAGTTGGTAATTTCACCGCTGAACAATTTGCGCAACTGTTCCAGGGTCAGATTGGATACGGTATTCCCGGGATGAACGACGGGAACCAGTGCGTCCAGCGCGACAACCTGTTCTTTGATCGTCATTTCATTATCCTGGGCCCGCTTTTTCAGCGACTCGTCACAATGAGCCGAAGCCATGCCCACGTTGCTGGTAGCGTCAATCAACGACTTATACCCTCGCATAGTGCCCGTCGAAAGCACGGTAACCACGCTGCCGGGATTTTCCTGCATGAAATTTTCCGCTACCTTCTGCGCGATGGGCGCCAAATTGCCGGAGCCCCGCAGCTGGATCGTGTCGGTTTCCAACCGTTTGGCATTCCAGCCGGTGCTAAAAGTCAGAGTCAGGCTCAACAGGGTAAACAGGGCAATAATGGTAAACTTTGATCGTCGCATAAAGAGTCATCCCTTCCTTTCCGGTTCATAGATGTTTGGGCCGCCCTTGCGGCGGTAAAAGTCTTATGCCAAAACAAACGCAAATCCTTCGACGGGAGCTGCGTTTATTTTGATTAACCATAGCCGGTTTTCCTTTAACGATAATTACCGGAAATTGTCAAAGGCGGGGGAGCATCGAGCGGCTGGGAGTCGTCGAAAGCCATAATAAACATCGGAATGCCCAACGCAAACATTCCCAGCCCGAAGCTCCAAAAATTTTTACCCAGGCGTTCAGCCAATTTGCCATATACGTATACACAAGCAGCCATGTTGACAAACGGAATGAACATAGCAGCGACCCACCAGGGAGAAACACGGGCGCAGCGGTAAGTCAGCACCAGACCGTATATGGGAATGAAATACTGAGGCAAAGTACCGATTCGACACTTTGCCCCAATTTTTCCCGAAGCGTAGCAAACCACCAAATAAAGGACTAAAGTAATAATCGTATCCATGGAAATATACAGCTCCTTTCAAATGTTTGAAATCAGTGCGTTATTAAGTATAAACTGAAAAAATATGATTTGTAATGAAAAAGACATAACTGGTGCTTTTTTTGCCATCTCCGGAAAGCAGCCGGTTATAGGCGGTACAGTTTACGAGTAAGAGTGCAATAAAAAAACACCGGCCGTAATGCTGGCGCGGTGTTTTTGCGTTTGAGAGATTATAACTGAGTGAATTCCCGCAGTTTTTTCGCGAAGGTGCGGCTGACGGGAATGGTTTCTTCCCGACCGCTGATCTTGAGAGAATAGGCGTTTTTAAAAAGCGGGACGATATATTCAATTTTTCTTAAATTGACGATATAGGCGTTGTGACAGCGCAAAAAGTGTTGCGAAGACAACAGGCTTTCCCAGTGGATGAGGCTGCCTTGCAGTTTAAAGGAACCCTCGGCGGTGAGTGCGCTCACGTTACGGCCCTCGACGCTGATATAGAGAATATCGCTGGTTTCCAATAAATAAATGCGGTCACCCGACTTGGCTGGAATCCGTTCGGCGGCAGCTGGCGGAGGAGAAGAAAGCGGTGCGGAATCCACTTGGTGTTGACAACGCTGTTTTATTTTTTGCACCGTCAGTGTCATGCGCGCCGGGGTCACCGGCTTGACCAAATAGTCGAGGGCGTCGGTTTCAAAAGCCTGAACCGCATGGGCCCGGTAAGCGGTGACAAATACGATGAGCAGCTCCGGTCGAAGTTTGCGCAAATGTTTCGCCAGTTCCAGTCCTTTGATGCGGGGCATTTCGATATCGATAAAAACTACGTCAATAGCTTGATGAGTGCATACATCCAGTGCATCTTCCGGGACGGTGCAAGCGGCGGCGATTGTAAATTCCGGAAAAGGCGACAGGGCATGCCGTAAGTTGATCAACGCCATGGGCTCGTCATCAACCAACAGAGTTTGTAACATTAATGGTCCACTCCTTCGGTATCTAATGGATCGGCGATCAGCGGCAGCAGAAACCATACGGTAGTACCGCTGCCGGTAACGCTTTCAATATGCAGCGGCTGAGAGTAATCCAGCTCCAGACGGCGGCGGATATTACTCAGACCGATGCCAACGGTGCGGTGAGTTCCGGCAAGAATTTCCTGCAGCCGGTCGGCGGCAATGCCGACGCCGTCATCCGTCACCGTGAATTTGAGTCCTTCAGCGGTGGTTTGGATGTAGATCCGAATACGGCCACCGCCCGTTTTTTCATAAATGCCGTGTTTGACGGCGTTTTCCACCAATGGTTCAAGAATCAGCGGCGGAACAAGCTGCGACGCAGCTGCATCACAGTGTATTTCATAGCGAAGCAGATCGCCAAACCGGGCTTGCTCAATCGTCAGGTAGGAGGTTACCATGGCCAGTTCTTCGCCCAGTTGGATAAAACGGTGTTCTGATTCGCCGAAACGTAGACGGGTGCTGATCAGCGTGCTGAATTCTCCCAGCAGTTGATGAGCTTTTTCCGGCTGGGTAAGGCAAAATCCCATAATGGTGTTGATCACGTTATAAAAGAAATGGGGTTTGATCTGCGCCAGCAGAAAATCCCGCTGACTGTCCATGGCCTGCTGGAGTGATTTTTTCATGCTGAGCAGTGCGCCGACACGGGCCAGCAATTCTTGCTTGTCAAACGGTTTGGACAAATAGTCGTTGGCACCAGTAGACAAGGCCAACACAATATCATCCGGTTTGTTACGGACGGTAAGAATTAAAATGGGCAGTTCCGGTGAAGTGAAACGTTCGCGCAGGCGACGACAGACTTCGTAGCCGGACAGGTCGGGCAGCATCAAATCCAGAATGACCAGATCGAAGTCATTGGCGGTAACCTGTTCCAGTGCTTCCCGCCCGGTTCGGGCCCGGATGGTTTGGTAGGGCAAGTTCTGAAAATGATGTTCCAAAATTTCCAGATTGAGCGGTTCATCATCAACGATCAAAATAGCGGGATACAACCCGGGAATGGAGTTCGGCTGTGAAAAATGATCATCAGACGGCAGATCGGGAACGGTGAAAGTAACCGGTTCGGCGGTTGCCGGCGCGGACACCGCCGGCAAGGTAAAGGAAAAATGCGCGCCACGTTGACTGGATTGCAGCTGAACGGTGCCGCCCTGCCATTCCACTAATTTTTTTACGATACTCAGTCCTAGTCCGGAGCCTTGGCTATCAGAGCTCTGCAGGTTGGGCACCTGGATGTAGGGTTCAAAAATCCGCGAAAAATATTCGGGGGGAATGCCGGGGCCGGTATCCACTACATGGATGGTGAGCAAATCGTTACGGTCATCGGGAGTGGCATAGATACGGACTTCGCCAGCGGGGACGTGTTTCACGGCATTTTCAACAAGATTGTGAAGGATTTGCTGCAATTTATCGCGGTCAGCCCGGATATAGTAGCCGGGATCAATATCATTCAGCAAAAGCAGCGGTTTTTCGGCGGTCAGCATCCGGCATATGGCGATGACTGGCTCTACGGCGGCATGTAAGGAGATCGTTTCGGGTTCCAGGCGGGTGTCACGATATTTCAGTTTGAGGAAGGTTTGAATGTCGGTCACTAGATTTCGCAGGCGGCGATTAGCGGCCAAAACGGTATCTAATGCCTGTCGTTCGCTATCGGTCAAACGGGGTGTGGCCGCATCGCGGATGGTTTCCAGTAATCCATGGATGCCGTGAACGGGTGTCAATAGTTCATGGGATGCTTCGGCCAGAAACTCGTCTTTCATTTTATCGGCGGCCGCCAGTTGAATATTAAGTTTTTCAATAGTTGCAAAAGAGGCCAAAAAGCGCTGCAGTATCAGCCGGAACTGGATAATAGTCAGGAACAATAAACCCAGCCAGTAATAATTGCCGGTCTGAATCACATCAGAATAGTACAATTGATCATTGGCGACGGCAACCATCAGGCAAATATGGCCAAATAGTAACGGACTGGCCGTACTGTCTTTTTTATACGCTGCCCGGCAGAGCACCAGTAGCAAATAGACCAGCAGCACCATAAGAAACAGATTGGCAAAAGAGAGATAACTGGAAAAAAACCAGACTGGCGAAAAGGCAATGAATACGATTTGAATCAGGGCAACGACGGAAACCCCGATCAGCAGAGGACGGGGAATCCGTTCCGGCAGCATCTTACGAATAAACCAGGCATAAAAAACGAGTCCGAACATGGAAAAATACTCCATGCGCAAAATGAATTCCTGGGGTAACGCGGGAAAGGACTGGAGCAGGACAATGCTGCCCAGAGTAATCTCCCGCGGCGCCATCGTCAGAAGCGATAGTGAAAAAACCAACGCGGCTTTTTCGGAACGGCGAATCGCAAAGAGGGTCAGGGAAAATAGGCCCACCGCGCAGAGAGCACCAAATGTGAACAGATGAAAAGCATTGTCGCGCATGTATTGAAGTTCCAGATTTTCCTGATCACCCAAGCGGATGGAACGCCGTACCCCTCCTTTGGCCTGCAGATAGTTGGATACCTGCAGCACCAGTTCAATCTTGCCATTTTCGGGAGTGACCGGAACAATTTTATCGTAATAGCGGGCTACGGCATCGGCACTGTCGGCAGCAACGACTCCGGCCGAGGACAACAGGCGACCGTTTACCCAGAGTTGATGGGCGGTACGTGGTGAGGAAAATTGCAGCGCCAATGGCCGGCTGGTATAAGGAACGCTGATGGTCAGCCGGTAGGTGCCATAGCCTGAGCCGGGGAAATCGCTGCTGCCACGGACATAGGAATTCCAGGGACCGGGAACGCTGACCCATTCGCGGTCCAGTGAAAGCGGAACGTTAGCGTGAAAATTGATCGGCGTCAGCAATTGCCGGCCATAAAACTCCCATTCGCCATCAAGCGGCAATGGAGACTGCTCCGGTGAAAAAGAGATCCGCGAAAAATCAATAACCCCTTTTATGGCCTGGGGCAGCGGCGGGACAGGTCGCGTGTCACCAGCGGCAAAACCTGCTGTGGGCAACAATAAAAGTAACAACCAAACAAAAGCCGAAGTTGTTTTTAGTATGTGCGAAAAATTTTGATGGGAAATTGAGCCAAAGTTCATGAGAAACACCTTTCACCATGGTCTGTGTGATTATTATAACACATAAAAGTTCAGTTAAAATCAACTTCAACCACGCTGTCCCGATCCTATGACTCCAAAAAGAATCTGTCAACTCACTCGAAAATCACCAAAAAAAGCCGTCCGCACGAAGGCAGACGGCTTAATCGCATGTCGTTTAAAGAATTTCTTTTTTGCCCAGACTGCCGGCAATTTGTTTCAGCGATCTGGAAATAGTATACAGCAGGTATAATCCGCCGGCCACTACGATAAAATGGAATCCGCCAAAGACGACCATTGCTATGGGCGAATGTGCAGCGTACATGATCGATCACTCCTTCTGATTTGATTATACGGCTACGGTGTGACAAAATCATGACAGCGGCATTCCCCTTATAAAATAACGGTACTGTTTAAAGCTTGTCATGCCGCGCGTAAGTTTTCCTGCCTGGAAAGCTTATCATTATTCACAGACCAGGATATGGCCAAGTCTGCTTCCCTATGTGTTACGTGAAAGTGCCCGGCAATAAAAAGTTTAACGGGCAAAGCACCCGCCCGGGTGCTTTGCCCGTTAAACTCACTTCGTTTCCAGCAGTTCTTCCGCCCGCTTCAATAACTGGATATCACCGCACAGAGGTTCCCCGCTGCAAGCTTGGCTCATCTGGCATTTCCCGCAGATGGATTCCGCCATATGAGCCAAACCGGCAGCCACTTCCTGATTCTGAAGCATGCTGCCACCTCCTTTTAAAGTCAGTATACGCCTCCGGCCCGGGTACCACAATCACCGTTTTTAGTCTTTACAGTCACGCAGCCTAAGCTTTTGCCACTATTTAAGCCTAAACAGCCCCACAAGACGTTCCAGGGGAAATTTCAGACAATTACAGCGTCCTGTTAGCGTCGTTCTGCTTCGACTGCTTTGCCCATGGCCTTATCCAAAGTGGCTTTGCTCACATTGTAATCGTAGAGTGATTCAAAATAAGCCGTTTTTACCGAGGTAAGGGCGACCTGCGCATCCACTACATCCAGATTAGTAGCAAGGCTGACACCGTAACGCGCCTGCGCCAGCGCAAAATCTTCCGTGGCCTTATCGACCGCTACCTTATTTGTTGCAATATTGCTTTCCGCTTTTACCATATTAAGGTAGGCTTGCTGAACGCTGAGTTCCACTGCCGCCGCCGTATCATTCGCCTGATGCCGGGACTGTTCCAACAGGCTTTTTGACGCTTTGACGCCGGCATTCGTTACATTTCCGTCAAAGAGATTCAGCCGGGCCGTTACCCCCACCATCCATTGCTTTGTATTGTATTCGTCAATCTTGGTATCATACGAACTGTAAGAGGCATCCATTGATACGTTTAAATTTTTCCCGGCTGCCGCAATTCCAATACCGGCTTCCGCCTGCTTAACCGCTTTTTGTGCTGCCAGTTGATCCGGACGGTGCTGAATTGCATATGAAATGCAGTCCTCCAGATGATACTCACCCTTTTCGTACTGAAGAGTGTCTTTTACCTCAACTGCCTGCCGGATAGGCAATCCAACGATTCGATTAAACACCGCAACGGCCAGTTTAGTATTGTTTTGTGCCGTAACCATACTCTGTTTTGCATTGGCCAATTCTACTTCGGAACGGAGTACGTCGACTTTAGCCACATTGCCGACAGCCATCTGAGCTTCCACGTTTTTCAAATGTTCCGAAAGCTGTTTGACGGCCTCTTCTCGGACCTGCTGAAGATTTTTACAGGATAAAATA
>DATMYQ010000284.1:0-4938 GCA_035560935.1 Patescibacteria group bacterium
GGTATAGTTTATCTATTTTCAGAAAAACCAGTCAAAAGAGGTGTGACTCTGTGTACCACATTGGTATTTTGCAACTGACCCAGAATCTTGACGACGCTGTCGAAGGATTCAAAACCCGTCTGCGGGAAACCGGCGCTTCCGTCGAGTTTCATTACTATAACGCAGACGGCGCTCCGAACGATTTGCCGTCTTTGGCGGATAAACTGGCCGCCCTCCCCGTGGACCTGATTTTTGCCTGTTCCACGCCTGCCGCTCTGGCAGCCAGTCAATTGCCCCAAAACATACCGGTGGTGTTCACCCCGGTTTTTGATCCGGTAGGCGCGGGCCTGGTCCGGTCGCTGGCGCATCCCGGCGGAAAAGCCACTGGCATGGCCGGAATGGTTTCCGCCGAAAAAAAGGTGGCATTCATCCGTGAACTGCTGCCGGCGGCGCAACGGATTGGGCTCATCTATCACAATGGTGATTCCAACGGAGTATTGGAGGCCGGGAACTTCCGCCAGGCGGCGCAGGGCTATCAGATCACCGATCTGCCCGTTAGCCGTCCGGAAGACCTCTCCTTATTGGCGGACAGTCTGCAGCAGCCCCTGGATCTTTTGTTCCTACCCATCAGCCGGATCGTAGAGGAAAACTTCCCCACCATCGCCTATTATGCGGAGGCGGCCAATTTGCCCATCATCGCCTCCTACGCCCCCAATGTCCCAGCTGGCGCGCTGGCGGCACTGGCCGCCAATCACCGTCGTCTGGGATCTTCTTGTGCCGACCAGGCACTGCAAATTCTGAACGGCGCGTCGCCGGATTCCATTCCGGTGGGCGTTGTGGACCATCCCGATATTCTCATCAACGCTTTCGTAGCCGGCAACCTGAATATTACGCTGCCGCCGGAGCTGGTGGCCCGAGCGGCGGAAGTTTATGAATAGTGATAATTACTGGAGTGATATAAAATGCTGTTAACACCTGATTCCGTTGAACTTTTGGCGCCGGCCGGCACCTGGGACGCGTTGGCGGCGGCGGTGGACGCTGGCGCTGACGCGGTTTATCTGGGCGGTAAGCGCTTTAATATGCGCCAACACCGTACCGATGTCAATTTTGACGATGAAAAATTAAGAAAAGCGGTGGAATTTGCTCATTCGCGCAATGTACGCCTCTACATTACGGTCAATAATCTGATCAGCAGTACGGAAATTGATGTCTTGCGCGGCTATCTGACTTTGCTGGAAAACATCCAGCCCGACGCCCTGATCATCCAAGACCCCGCACTGCTGCAACTGACCCGTGAAATGGGTCTTACGATCCCTTTGCACGCGTCGGTGATGATGAACACCCATAATGAACATGCTGTCCGCACTTTGCAGGAGTATGGCATCACCAGAGTGGTGGCCAACCGGGAAATGACTTTGTCTCAGCTGCGCCTGCTCAAAGAACGGACCGGCATTGAAGTGGAGTATTTTGTTCACGGCGATATGTGCATTTCCCACAGCGGCCAATGCATTCATTCCGGTGTCCTGTTCGGGCAAAGTTCCAACCGGGGACGTTGCCTGAAACCCTGCCGCTGGCCTTTCCAGCTGGTGGACGACCGCAGCGACGAAGTTTTTGACGCGGCGCAGACCGGCCCTTACAAATTGGCCATGAAAGATATGTGCATGTACACGGCCCTGCCCGAGTTGATCCAATCCGGCGTCTGTTCGTTTAAAATCGAAGGCCGGATGCGCACCCCTGATTTTGTGCACCGGATCGTTCGCATCTATCGGCGGGCCATTGACCGTTATCTGGCCGATCCCACCGGTTACTGCATGGACCCGGAAGACTGGCGGGAACTGTACGATTACCGCTCCCGGGATTTTTCCACCTGCTACGCTCTGGGCAATCCCGGCGCCAGCAGCATCGGCTATGACGGCAGCCGCGAACCCCGCTTCTTTAGCCAGGCGGTCCGGGAAGCCGACATCACGTCAACGCCGCTTCCTTTACAGCCGAAAGACAGCCGCCCGGCCCAAGCCAGCACGCTGGCGGTGCGGGTGGCGGACCCCGCCGGGGTCGCCGCCGCCTGCGCCAATGGCGCTCAGATCATCTACGCCGGTGGTGAAGCCTTTCATCCCTATCATCCCTGGACCCTGGCCGAGCTGGAAACAGCAGCGGCGGAGGCTGCGGCCAAGGGCGCCCGGCTCATCGTTACGACGCCCCGCATCACCATGGAACGGGAATGCGGCGAACTGGAGCAAATGCTGCACAATGTCGAAAAAACCGGCTGCCACGGTCTGTTGGTCAGCAACAGCGGCATGCTGCGCCTGGCGCGTCAATTGACCTCGTTGCCGGTGCAGGCGGATTTGTCCTTCAATCTGTTTAACCACCTGACGGCAGCCTGGCTGCAGGACAACGGCGCAGCCAAGGCCACCGTTTCTCTGGAAGCCACCTATGAGCAAATTTCCCAGATGAGCCATACCAGCCCGATTCCCCTGGAGGTCATCGTGCACGGCGCTATGGAAGCGATGATACTGGATCATTGCCTGTTGACCGCCTCCTTAAATCCCGGCGAATCCTGCCATGAACTTTGCCGCAGCCGGCAATACGCGCTGCTGGACACTGCCGGGCAGAAGCACCGGATTCGCATTGACCAGTACTGCCGCAACCATATCCTGTTCGCCCGGGATTTGTGCCTGCTGCCCCATCTGGCGGCCTTGTCGGCGGCCGGAATCTCCCATTACCGGATTGAGGCGCAGCATTATACACCGGAGCAGGCGGGACTGGTGACCCGGATGTATCATCAGGAGCTCGAAAAAATCCAGACCGGCGGCGCAAGCTATCGTTTTGACCCCGCCCTGACCGGCGTCCTGTCCGGCGCATTGAATCAGGATCTGGGCATCGGCGCTTTCCGCTACCGGATTTCACGTTAGAGGTGATAACCATGTCAAATACTCCCGCCAGGGATAAAACCTTCATTGGCCCGGAAGAAATTCTCCGCAAGAAAAAAGAGTATCTGATCCCCTGCGTCTACCATTTTTATCAGCAACCCATGCAGTTGGTCCGGGGCGAAATGCAGTACCTCTTTGATCATACCGGCAAACGCTATCTGGACTGTTTCGCCGGGGTGTCCGTCGTCAACTGCGGCCATTGCAACCCGGCCATCACCAAAGCCATCTGCGACCAGGTGAATACGCTGCAGCACACCACCACCATCTACCTGACGGAAAATATCGTCAATCTGGCCGAACGTCTGGCCCAGTTCACTCCCGGCCGGCTGCAGAAAACCTTTTTCTGCGCCAGCGGTACGGAAGCCAACGAAGGAGCTGCTTTGCTGGCCGCCCTGGCCAGCGGCCGTTCGGAGTTCATCAGCCTGCGGCAGAGCCTTCACGGACGGACCAAGCTGACCATGAGCCTGACGGGGCTCAGCTTCTGGCGCACCGATCCCAATCCTTCCGGCGGCGTCAGCTTCGCGCCCAATCCCTACTGCTACCGCTGCCCCTACGGCAAGCGCCATCCGGAGTGCGATCTGGCCTGCGCCAACGAAATTGAAACCGTCATTAAATCGGCGACTTCCGGCAACGTTGCGGCCCTTTTCGCCGAACCCATTCAGGGCAACGGCGGCGTGATTACCCCGCCTCCCGATTATTTTCTGCGGGTCCGGGAGATCCTGGACCGCTACGGAGTACTGCTGGTCATCGACGAAGTCCAGACCGGTTTTGGCCGCACGGGAAAAATGTTCGGCATTGAGCATTATGGCGTAGAACCCGATATTATGACCATGGCCAAAGCCCTGGCCAACGGCACTCCGGTGGGGGCCTTCACCGCCCGCCCGGAAATTGCCGACAAATACACCCGTCCCGGCGCTTCCACGCTGGGCGGCAATCCGGTCACCGCCGCCGCCGCGCTGGCGACGCTGGAATATATCGACGCAGAGCAGCTGGCAAAACGGGCGGCGACGTCGGGCGCCTGCCTGCGGGCCGGTCTCACGGCTCTGCAGCAGAAATATCCGATCATCGGCGACGTGCGCGGCCACGGCCTGATGCTGGGCGCGGAACTGATCCAGCCGGACGGTTCACCGGCCAGCCAGCAAACCGACATTGTTCTGGAACAATTGAAAGACCGCGGCTTTTTAGTGGGTAAAAACGGTCCGGAGCGGAATGTGCTGGCGTTTCAGCCGCCGCTGGTCATCACGCAGGCAGATATCGACAGCCTGCTAAATGCGCTGGATTTAGTGTTTGCTGCCGTGTAAATCAGGGATCAATAATAAAAATCGCCCCTTGGGGGCGATTTTTATTATTGATCCCTGAAACTTTGATTTTTACTCGCGGTGTTTATTTTTACTTTATATTCTCATGCGAGCCTAAGGCGCGCAATGATGCTAAGGAGGAAATAAAAAAGAGCCTCCCGGAACAGATTCTTCATCCATTCTGAGACACTCCCATTTTATTATTTATTGCTTCATTAGCGGGTTTTCTTACTGTACGTGGGAACCGCAAACGCACACAGTTCCTTATCTACGGTGGCACCCGTCGGGACGTACACAGTCACCTGCTCAGAAATCCGCTGTACGGCGCCATCCATAATGTAACAGACTCCATTTAAAAAATCACTCATTTTTTGTTGAACAAGGATATCTACCTGCTGGTAATTGACGATTACCACAACACCAACCCGCAAATAATCCGCATAGCTTTTTACATCATCAAAGGACTCAGGAGCATGAACGAATACCTTAAATGGTACAACTCCAACCGTATGTAACCGCATACCTGCCCGGCGCTCAGAATCAACAAGCATATCTTTTGATTCTTTAGCACGCCCGTGGTCTTCTGCATAATCAGCCTCTTCCACCGGCATAAAGAAATTCGTTAATTTTTCAATCAACCCAGCGGCCATATTTGTCACCTCCCGACGTTCCCGACTTTATATCGCATCCACTTGCAGCCATAGAAACACTTCTATAAATAAATACACAAAAAC
>DATMYQ010000285.1:0-3352 GCA_035560935.1 Patescibacteria group bacterium
GGATTAGTAATTTAATACAGCAGGTCAACGATGACTTTTCCCAATCAGTGGGGAAGGTCTATTTTTTTATCACAAACTGGCTGCTAGGAAACAAAAACACATAAACAAGGAAAGATTATGAGGAGGTATTCGAAATGGAGATTTTTGGCGCAAACGTATTTAATGATGTGGTGATGAGAGAACGTCTTCCCAAAGCGACATATAAGGCTTTAAAGAAGACAATTCAAACGGGGCAAACTTTGGACTCGGCAGTTGCCGATATTGTGGCCACTGCGATGAAAGACTGGGCGATCGAAAAAGGAGCGACTCATTTTACCCATTGGTTCCAGCCCATGACGGGTATCACTGCGGAAAAACATGATGCCTTTATTTCTCCGACCGATGACGGCAAGGCCATCATGGAATTTTCAGGCAAAGAGTTGATCAAAGGTGAACCGGATGCCTCTTCTTTCCCGTCCGGCGGCCTGAGAGCCACCTTCGAAGCGAGAGGATATACGGCGTGGGATTGCACTTCACCGGCTTTTGTTAAAGATGGTTCCTTATTTATTCCAACAGCATTTTGTTCTTACACCGGCGAGGTATTGGACAAAAAGACGCCGCTGCTGCGTTCTATGGAAGTATTATCCAAACAGGCCCTGCGTGTATTGAAAGCATTGGGCAATACCACCACCAGTAAAGTCATTACAACGGTTGGCCCAGAGCAAGAGTATTTTTTGGTGGATAAAAAACTGTATGACCAAAGGAAAGACTTAATTTTCACCGGCAGAACTCTTTTTGGTGCAATGGCTCCCAAAGGACAGGAATTAGAGGATCATTATTTCGGTTCAATCAAGGAAAGAGTTTCCGCTTTCATGAAAGAAGTGGACAAAGAGCTTTGGATGCTGGGCGTCAATGCGAAAACCAAGCATAATGAGGTTGCTCCGGCACAGCACGAAATTGCCCCGATCTTCAGCACCACCAACATCGCCACTGATCATAACCAGCTGATGATGGACGTCATGAAGAAAGTGGCGCTGCGTCACGATCTGGTCTGTTTACTGCACGAAAAACCCTTTGCCGGAATCAACGGCTCCGGCAAGCACAACAACTGGTCCATGGGAACCGATGACGGCATGAACCTGTTAGAGCCCGGTCATACTCCGCATGATAACGCCCAGTTCCTGGTTTTCCTGTGCGCTGTGATCAAAGCCGTGGATGAGTATGCTGATTTGTTGAGAGTATCCGCCGCCAATCCCGGTAATGATCATCGTCTTGGTGCCAATGAAGCGCCGCCGGCCATTATTTCCATTTTCCTGGGCGATCAGCTCCAGGATATTCTGGAACAGATTGAAAATGGCGGCGCCAAAAGCTCCAAATCCGGTGGCAATATGGAAATCGGCGTTACCACGTTGCCGGCGCTGCCCAAAGATGCAACCGACAGAAACAGAACCTCGCCTTTCGCCTTTACCGGCAACAAGTTCGAGTTCAGAATGGTTCCCTCTTCCGCGTCGATTGCGGGCTGCAATTTCGTATTGAATACCATCGTGGCGGAAATCCTGGACGAAGTGGCCAGCCGGCTGGAAAAAGCGTCCAACGTGGATGCCGAAGTGAAAGCGATCCTCAAAGAATACGTAACGAAGCACAAACGCATCGTGTTCAACGGAAACGGTTATTCAGACGAGTGGGTAGTGGAAGCCGAAAAACGCGGTCTGCCCAATATCAAAACCACCGTTGAAGCAACCAAGGCGCTGATTTCTCCCAAGAACATCGCATTGATGGAAAAATACAGCATCCTGAGCAAGGCGGAAATGGAATCCCGTTATGAGATCACTCTCGAAACGTACAGCAAGACACTGAACATTGAAGCGTTGACCATGTTGGACATGGCTAAACGGCAAATTTTGCCGGCGGCGATTTATTTTGCCACCAATGTCGCCGATTCGATCAACACCATCAAAGCCACCGGCGTGGCGGCGGACTTGTCGGCTCAGACGGAGCTGCTGACGGAAGTATCGTCTTTGACGGGTTCGCTGAAGAAAAATATCACTGAACTGGAAAAAGCAGTCCGGAAAGCGGCGGACGCCCATGGAGATTCCTATGCACAGGCGGCGTTGTTCCGATTTGATGTATTCGAAAAAATGTCCGTCTTAAGAGAAGTCGCTGATGCACTGGAACTTCTGGTGGATGAAGAAGTATGGCCGATGCCTACCTACGGCGATTTGCTGTTCAACGTATAAAAATAAAAATTAATTAAAGGTCCGGCTGTCTGCGGCCTGGTTCTAAGAAAACAAACCCCCGCTGTTAAGACTTTATTGCTTAGCAGCGGGGGTTTGTGCGCACTTTGCGAAGTCGTTCAATGCGCTCGGTCATTTGTTTTTGAGCTGTTGCGGCGAGTTAGGCAGCTTCTGCTTGAATTATTCCTTCCAGCTGAAAATTTCCGGAGGATTTTTGGCTACGGCGGCCAGCTCGCTTTGCGGATATCCCAGGATAATCGGCGCCACTACCGCATAGGTTTCCGGGATTTTCAGTTCGCCTTTAACCGCCGGTTGATTCAGTAATGCACGAGCAAAACCAATCCAACAACTACCCAAGCCTTTGTCCCAGGCCGATAACATCAGATTTTGGGCGGCCAGGCAGCAATCTTCCTCTGCATTAAGGCCGGCAGTTTGTTTGGCGCAAATGATGACCAGAGTACCTGCATTGTAGAAGATATTAAACCCGGGATTACTTAACGCCGCCTGATATTTCAGCAGCGGCGGATATTGATCGATGACGCTGAGTAAAAACGCTTTGGCTCGATCGGAATAGGCTTTTAACAGAGCGGCATCTTGAATAACAACAAAAGCCCAGGGCTGATTGTTCATGGCGCTGGGGGCCTGGACGGCGGAATCCAACAAAGCTTCGATGTTTTCGCGGCTTACCGGCTGGGTGGAATATGTCCGGACGGAACGGCGGTTTTTAATTACCTCGTTTACATTCATTTTTGTCACCCTTTCACAATCATTTTAAAAGATTCCTCTTCCCATCATAAAGGAATTAACCGTTAAAAGTAAAGAAATATCCGCGGTGGCGACAAGACCGGAGGCAAAACGAGAGCCGGCGGCCGGAGCGCCGCTGATTTTGTGAAGATTCTGAACCTCGTGCGCGGCTTGACAAACAGGTGAACTTGCTTTATCCTGAAAGCAAGAACTCCTGCCTATTGCAGGGAGGAGAAGTCTATCACAACAATGTCCAATGGGATTTCCCATAATAAAGGGGAGTAGCTTTCCAGACATGGTCAACACACTGGCGGAAACGCCTGGCCATGCCGTCGGTGTTTCAATGCCGATTAGCGAGACCTTTAGTATGACGGCTAAGTCATACTAAAAGTGTC
>DATMYQ010000286.1:0-14065 GCA_035560935.1 Patescibacteria group bacterium
GTTTTTACGTATTCACTACGCAATATTTTTATGTTTTGTTTCAACTCGACAATCGTCATTTCTTCCGGTTTTTTCTGCTCCCGGGAAATATCAACCGGTGCTCTTTCCACCGGCAAATCCTGTTCATCAAAACGCATCACCCGTTCCACTTTACCCTCCGGCGACAGCTCATGAATAATGCCGTTTTGCATTACCCAGTGGTCGTCTCTCCACACGGCCTTTTCGGCATGCTCCACACGGGCCAGATGATCAGCGGCAAATTCCTGCATGGTCACGCTCTGCATCAGGCCGGTGTCTTCCGAAAACTCCCGGGCGTACGTCAACCGTTCCATGAATCCCTGTTTAATGGTTTTAATGATGATATGTTCCTGGGTCCGGGGCTTGGTGTTCTTTTCCATTTCGTAGCGGACAATATAATTATAAGCGGCATTCGCCGCCGGCACCACCCGTTCGTTGAGCACCACGGCCACTAGGCTGACCAGTAAGGCCACGATAAACACCGGCGTGGCCAGGCGGGCAAAGCTCTGGCCGCCGGAACGCATGGCGGTAATTTCGCTGGCCGCCGAAAGGCGGCCAAACGACAACAGTGAAGCCAGCAGCATCGACATGGGAAAGGTCAGCACGACAATGCTGGGTATGCTATAGATGAACAATTTCAACACAACAGCAACCGACGCCCCATATTGCGATACGAGCTGGGCAATACGAAACATCGGTCCGGTGCCGATAAAAATGCTGGAAAACGCGGTAATACCAAACAGGAACGGCCCCAGCAACTCTTTTAAAATATAGCGGTCAAGAATACGCATGTTGTTCTCCTAATATTGTACTGCCGGCGCAATTACAGCGCAAATTTATCACCCAGGTAATATTTGCGGGCCACCTCGCTGTTGGCAATGGTTTCACTGTCGCCATCAATCAAAATCCGGCCTTCGTTCATAATGTAGGCCCTGTCAACGATGCTCAAAGTTTCCCGGACATTATGGTCTGTAATCAAAATACCGATCCCTCTGTCGCGGAGATAGGCAATGATCTCCTGAATGTCGGTCACCGCAATCGGGTCCACGCCGGCAAACGGTTCGTCCAGCAAAATAAAATGAGGATCGGTCGCCAGCGCCCGGGCAATTTCCACCCGCCGCCGCTCACCGCCGGATAATTCCACACCTTTGCGCTTGCGCACATGCAACACACCGAATTCTTTCAAAAGGCTTTCTGTCTTTTCCCGCCGCATCTCCAGATTCAGTTCAGTGGTCTCCAAAATCGCCAGCAGATTTTCCTCGACGGTTAGCTTGCGAAAAACCGAGGCTTCCTGGGGCAAGTATCCCAATCCAAAACGCGAACGCTTGTACATCGGCATGCGGGTAATGTCTTCGCCGTTAATCACAACCTGGCCGCTGTCAGGACGTTCCAGGCCGACAATCATGTAAAAAGTGGTCGTCTTGCCGGCGCCGTTGGCGCCCAGCAATCCGACGATTTTACCGCTGTCGACCCGCAGGCTGACGCCGTCCACGACATTGCGGCCCTTATAATTTTTCACCAGGTTCACCGTTTCAATATACATACACTGTCTCCTATTTCGGTGTTACCACCAGACGGCTGCGCCCCTGGGAGTCCATTGCCTTATCGTCCAACCGGATCGTCATGCTTTCGCTGGTCAGCAAATTACCTTCCTGCAGCGCCCGGGCATTACCGGTGAGAATCACCTTGCTCTGGCCTTTCGGCTGACCGTAATACACCCCTTCATCCGCGGTCGCGTCCAATTGCCGGGACGGGCTCACCACGTGGACATGTCCGACACCGACCGCGCTGTCCCGGTCGAGAAACGCTTCAATCAAATCCGCCGTCATCGTCCCGTCCGGGGTTTCCACGCGGCCATCCTGCGGGACCCGGGCATACTGCCGTTCGGAATAATATTCCACCACCGGCCCGGTAACCTTGCTAGTTCCCTTGGTCAATACCACATCGCCCGTGGCCACCAGTTGATTGTCATTGTGCGAACGCACTTCGGCTGCCGTCAGCGTGGCATCCCCGTCCACCGCTTTCACCCCGCCGGTGATGTGAGCATCTTTGGTTTTTTCGTTGTACTCGGCCCGGGCGCCGGTCATCACTCCGGTATTACGGGTGATCACCACCGAACCCTGGGCAATAATGAGCCCTTTTGGCGAGTCGTATTCGATGGTATCGGCGACAATTTCAATCGGAGAATTGCCGGAAGCGGTTCCCGGACCGGAAGCCGGCGCAGCACCTAAAGGCAGCGCGAACCCCAGCGTCAGTAACAGCAGTATCAACCCAATATAGCCATACTGCCGGTTTGGTAACGGTAACAGTCGTTGTATCATGGATTTTCTCCTCCCTTTTTCACCCGGGCCTTACCGCGGACAATCACTTTTTCCAGAC
The DNA here is from genome assembly GCA_035560935.1 of Patescibacteria group bacterium. GTDB lineage: Bacteria > Bacillota > Negativicutes > Sporomusales > Sporomusaceae > DATMYQ01. The sequence continues at coordinate 2,398 of DATMYQ010000286.1, forward strand.
CGGTATCCGCCTCGATTTCCTGCCCGGTGACCACAGTGTCCCCCCGGGTCAGCGTGATGCCATCATACCCCCAGAATTTTTTATCCTGCGCCTTCCACAACGCCCGTGGCGTGGTAAAGACGGCTCCGTCAGTGCTGGATACGGCTCTTATGTTTCCTTCCAGCTCGATATCCTTGGTATCGGTGTGAAGAACGGCTTTTGTCGCCGTCAGGTTAATCCGTCCGTCGTTTTCACGATAAAAAATTCCCCGGGCATTATGGAAAATCACTCTTTGGTGGGCGTTGTCCGCTTCAATTTTATCCGCCGCCAGATTCCAGATTTTCTTCCCATTTTCTTCTTCGTTGAAATCAGTGCCGGTGAACGTCACCACAGCGGCATCAGTGGACGGGGCAGCGGCCTCCGGCAGTGGCAGCGGTTCATCACGAAAGAAATAATACAAACCAGCCGCCAGAAATAAAATCAATGCGGCCGATGCCAGCCATGCGTTTTTGTTCATTCCGGATCACCTGCCCCGGGATCGCCGGGTTTCCCTTCGTATTTGGTATTCCAGCGCTTCTGAAACCATAACCACTCATCCGGCCAGGTTCGGATGGCCTGTTCCACAATGGCAGTCATGGCCAGCGTCATCCGGTATCGGTCCGATTCCACATCGTCCGACTTTGGAAAGAAAATCGGTGGCGCCAACCGGATAATGTGTCGTCCATCCGGTTGGCGGCTGATGAATCCCGGAACCACCGGCGCGTCAAACTTGCGGGCAAATACTGCCGGTCCCAACGGTGTCGAGGCCATTTTTCCCAGGAAATTCACAAAAACGCCGTCTACGCCGGCGTCCTGATCGACAAAAAAGCCCAATATTTTCCCCTTCTTTAACGCTTTGGCAGCGCCAACCACTTCGCTGGTTCCCCGGGAAAAAATTTCAATGCCGAACATTTGCCGGTATTCATTCAAAATACGGGTATGCTGATCATTCGGTTGGGGTTTCACGATGTCCGCCACCGGATAGCCGGCACTGGCCAGCGCCGCTCCAAACCATTCCCAGTTCCCCATATGCGCCGTAAGAAAGATCACGCCTTTTCCACAGGCCATCGCCTCATCCAGAAAATGACGATTTTCGAAAATGACATACCGCGCCAACGCCTCTTTCGTCAATGCCGGCATGTACATCACTTCCAGAAACGTTTGTCCCAAATTGACAAACAGACGCCGAATCGTTTCTTCCGCTGCTGTGGGCGATAAATTTAGCCGTTCTTGAATTTGTGCAATCGCCCGGCGGCGTTGTCGTCCCGCCAGACAAAAATACAGGCGCCCCAGGATTTTTCCCAAACTCAGCAGCCAGGAATAAGGCAGCAGGCATACCAAGCGACTGGTAAGTTTCAGTAAATTGTATTGCCAGGCGTTGGTCATGACTGTCTCCTTTCAGTGGAATTATACCATGATTTGTTTTACTGACAAATATTGTATTTTTCTTCTTGATAGCCGGCCACAATCGTTTCCCAGCGATCCTGGGCCACGAGGATTCCTTCCACGAGTTCCCGGACCGCTCCCTGACCACCGCCAAGCCTGGTAACCCAGCTGGCAGCCCGGCGCACCTCGTCAACCGCATTGGCCACCGCACAGGGCAGACCCACCCAGGCCAGCGCCGGCAAATCATTCAGGTCATCACCGGCATAGGCTATTTCCTCCGGGACCAGTGCATATTGCACCGCCAGTTGCGCCAGCACTTTTGTTTTATCTTTTACTCCCTGATACACATCGGTGATTCCCAGCTCTGCCGCCCGGTTTGTCACGCTGGGACTGTTACGTCCGGTAATCAGCGCAATCCGTAAACCGGCTCGCTGTGCGGCGGCCATCCCCAGACCGTCGTGGACATGAAAAACTTTTGCTATTTCGCCTTGTTCACCAATAAAGATGCGGCCGTCGGTCAGCACTCCATCCACATCCAGCGCCAGCAAACGGATTTTCGCCGCCTTTTTCCGGACATCTTTTTTCATTATACCACTCCTTGGCGCAATAAGTCAGTAATATGCAATATACCCAAGGCACGGAAATTTTCATCAACGACCGGCAGCACTGTAATCGGGCGGGGAGCATTTTTTTCCATAATCCGCAGCGCCTGCGCCGCCAGTTTATCTGGGGTAACGGTTCGCGGCGTCCGGGTCATAAACAGTTCCACCGGACGATCAAGGAAGTCGTAGCCGCTTTCCAGTCCCCGCCGGATGTCGCCATCCGTAACAATGCCCAGGAGACGTCCCGTTTGTTCATTCTCTACCACCAGCGCCGCTCCCAGCCCTTTGGAGGTAATTGTAAACAATGCTTCTTTGACTGTCTTTTCCGGCGTGATCACCGGCGTATCCTCACCGCCGTGCATCACATTTTCCACCGTCAGCAGTAATTTGCGTCCCAGCGCACCGCCGGGATGAAAAACAGCGAAATCTTCCGGCGTGAATTTGCGCGATGACAACAGCGCCACCGCCAGCGCATCCCCCATGGCCAAGGTGGCCGTGGTGCTGGCAGTGGGAGCCAGGCCTAACGGGCACGCTTCCCGCACAACCGAAATATCAATAAAAACATCGGCGTTCCGTGACAACGTCGATTGCTGACGACCGCAAAAAGCGATAATCGCCGCGCCGATACGCCGGATCGCCGGCAGCAGGTTAATCACTTCCTGGGTTTCACCACTGCTGGAAATGGCCAGCACAATATCCGCCTCGGTCACCATTCCGAGATCGCCATGGATGCCTTCCGCCGGATGCAGAAAAAGGGACGGTGTGCCGGTACTGGCCAACGTGGCGGCAATCTTGCGGCCGATGAGGCCGGATTTTCCCATACCGGTGACGACCAGTCGGCCGCTTCCGGCCAGAATCATCTTCACGGCGGCGCTAAAGTGTTCGTCCAGACGGGGAATCAGCGCCCTGACGGCATCGGCTTCAATCTCCAGACATTCTTTCGCTTGTTCTAATGGCATAAGGGAACCCCCCGCTAGTCTATTTGTATTTGCGCGTCAGACCGTCAATGGCCTGCACGTCTTTTAACACAGCTTCCAGTTGATCGATGTACAGCATATTGGGCCCATCGGATTTGGCCGCGGCAGGATCATCATGCACTTCCATGAAGAGGGCATCCACGCCCACCGCCGCCGCCGCCCGGGCCAAAGTCGGCACAAATTCCCGCTGACCGCCGGACGTGGTACCGGCGCCGCCGGGCAGCTGCACGCTGTGAGTAGCGTCAAATACCACGGGAAAGCCCAGTGACCGCATCAACGGCAATGCCCGGAAATCCGTAACCAGGTTATTGTACCCAAAGGAAGCGCCCCGCTCCGTGAGCAGGATATTATTATTGCCCGCTTCCTGAATTTTTATGACTACGTTCTTCATGTCCAGCGGCGCCAGAAACTGGCCTTTTTTTACATTGATCACCCGGCCGGTACGGGCCGCCTGATAGACGAGATCCGTCTGCCGGCAGAGAAACGCCGGGATCTGCAGAATATCCAGTACTTCCGCCGCCGCTTCAATCTGGGTAATACAGTGAATATCGCTGACTATCGGAACGTTCAATTCTTTTTTGATGTGCGACAGTACCGCCAACCCCTCTGTTAGCCCCGGTCCGCGGAAGGAATGATACGAAGAGCGATTCGCTTTGTCAAAAGAAGCTTTGAAAATGTAGGGTATACCCAGACGCCCGGTAATTTCTTTTACCGCCCGCCCAATTTGCAGCGTCCGTTCCGGCTCTTCAATAACGCACGGCCCGGCAATCAAAACCAGCGGCTGTTGTCCACCAATGCTTACCGTTCCTGCCAATACAGGGTTTATCATTTCCCTTCACCCTCCTCATTCGCTATCGCTTGTTTGTTAAGTATTTCCCGGACCCGTTCCAAATCTTCCGGCGTATCCACTCCCACCAGGCGGCAATCCGTTTCAATCACCTTGATCCGGTAACCATTTTCCAGCGCCCGCAGTTGTTCCAGCGATTCGGCTTTTTCCAGCGGTGTGGGCGCCATGCTGGCATATTGCAGCAAAAAATCCCGCCGATAGGCATAAATTCCGATGTGTTTATATACCGGTACCCCCGCCTCTGCCACACGGGGATAGGGAATCAATGACCGGGAAAAATACAACGCATAGCCCTGGCGGTCGGTAACCACTTTCACCGCTCCCGGCTGCGTGTATTCCTCTTCCGCCATCGTTGTCATCACGGTCGCCATTTGCAGTTGTTCATCCGTCGCAAACGCATCGGCCAACCGGTCGATCAAGGCAGGCGGAATGAGCGGTTCATCACCCTGCACATTGATGATCACATCCGTATCCGTCAAACCGGCCGCCACTTCCGCCAACCGGTCGGTCCCCGTAGGATGGGCCGCGTCAGTCATCACCGCCTGTCCGCCAAATTCCCGGACCGCGTCAAAAATCAGCGGATGATCGGTCGCCACCAGTACCAACTGGGGCCGGCGGGCTTTTCGGGCCTGTTCATAAACATAACGTATTAACGGTTTACCGTCGATTGGCGCCAACGGCTTATTCGGCAAACGTGTGGAATGATAGCGGGCCGGAATAATGCATACTACTTTCATTGCTATGGATCACCTCTCCTGCGCCGTGGTCTTGATCAAGTCCATCAACTCATCATACCCGTCATGGAACCGGACCTTGATATCCAGCATGTACACCGGCAGCGGCCGGTTGGAGTGAATAAATTCCGACGGAATCTTCACCGCGTCTTTTTCCGTGGTAATCAATGCCCATACGTCGTTGTCCACCGCTTTTTGCATGACATCCTGCATTTCTGCCATGCTGTAGTCGTGATGATCGGGAAAGCGGACGGATTCCACCACTTCCGCGCCGATGCTGGCAATGGTCTGTTCAAACGAAGAGGGATTACCGATCGCGGAAAATGCCAGGATGCGCCGTCCGGCAATGGCCTCTACCGCCAGCGGATTCGTCCTGACACCCTTATACCAATTTTCGATTTCAATAAAACACTGCGGGCTGTGCGTGCTTTCCACCACCAAGGCCTGCGGGTTGTAATGCGTCAGCGTGTCCCGGATCGCGCCGCGGGCATCATTAGTGGACTGATCCACCTTCGTTAACAAAAAAGCATTCGCCCGCGCCAAGTGCTGCAACGGCTCCCGCAAGGTTCCCCGCGGCAGCAAATAGGTGTTCCCAAAAACATTGATCGTATCCACTAAAACGATATCCAAGTCCCGGACCAGTTCCCAATGCTGGTAGCCATCGTCCAGAATAATGACTTCCGCCCGGAAACGGTTCACCGCATATTCACCGGTCACCGAACGGTTCTTGCCAATCACCACCGGCACTCCCGGCAGATTCTTAGCCAGCAGGTACGCTTCGTCACCGGCTTCGGTGGCCGTCATATAAATTTTCTTGCCGTCCGATACCAGGCCGACCCGGCCTTTCCAGGCGGCGCGATACCCCCGGTTCAAAATCACCACCCGGTAACCCATATCACGGATAATAGCAGCCAAACGCTGGGCCGTCGGAGTCTTCCCCGTGCCGCCCACGGTAATGTTACCCAGGCTGATGACCTTGCAGGGCAGCTTATGAGACTTCAAAACACCCCAGTGATACAACGCCGGCACAATGGAAATGCCCGCTTTATAAATCAGCGAAAAAACATAAAGAGTACCGAGAAGCAGGGCATCCGCCACACCATGCCGTTCTCCGTGAACCAGCTTATAAAGATACACCTGTAATGCTTCGCCGCGTCGCATAAATCGCTCGCTTCCTCCGCTCACTGCCCCTGGAGGGCTTGGCTCGTGCCGGTCCTGAAGTAATTGTCGCAAATATTGGGCGCTTTTTTTGGCGGCGCCCTTATTTTCCTCAATAATCATACGGGCCGCCTGCCCCATGGCCATTCTGGCCTTATCATCATGCAAAAGTTTTAGGACTTTGTCCGCCAGGCCATTGCTGTCATATACCGTATCGCAGGCCCCCCGCCCGGTCAACAGCGCATAGCTGTCCCGAAAATTGAACATATGGGGTCCTACCAGAATGGGTTTGCCATGAGCAGCCGGCTCCAGTACATTATGGCCGCCGCGGGCAATCAGACTGCCGCCGACGTAGATCACGTCACCCAGACCATACATTTTCCCCAGTTCGCCGATGGTATCAATAATGACGATATCATGTCCGGTCATCGGCTGCTCTTTGATCACCGTGCGTTTTACCGCCACCAAGTCCCACTCCGCCGCCAGCGATATAATATCACCCGTCCGCATCGGCTCCCGCGGCGCAACAATCAGCGCCACATCCGGAAATTCCTGGCGAATCTGCGTAAAGGCCGCAAAAATTTGCTCTTCTTCTCCTTTATGCGTACTGCCGGCTACAATCACCGGCGACCGTCCCGACAGACCCAACTGCCGGAACAATTCCACTTTTTCCGTCTCGCTGACATCGGTGTAATTCTGATCAAATTTGGTGTTGCCGGTCACCACCACCCGCCGCGGATCAGCCCCAAGGCGGATGATATACTGGGCGTCCACGGTGGACTGCATGCAGTATTGCACCACGGTATCCAGCATCTTCCGCAAAACGCCGAACAGGTAACGGTAGCGATTCACACTTTTATCACTGATGCGGCCATTTACCATCATGACCGGGATGTTGAAATGGCGGGCCGCCTTCAGAAAATTGGGCCACAATTCCGTCTCCACCAGCATAAACACCCGGGGACGTATGCGCCGGACCACGCTGCGGCTCAAATACGGCAAATCCAAAGGAAAAAAAATCACGCCGTCCGCCTCGGGAATAATCCGCCGGGCCATTTCATAGCCGCTGGCAGTGACCACGGAAACCATCACCGGCATTCCCGGCAATTCCCGCCGGATTTCTTTAACAATAGGGCTGGTGGCCACAATTTCTCCCACCGACGCGGCATGCAGCCAAATGGCATCCCGGCCGGCTACTTTGTCCATCGTTTCCTGCGGCAGCCAGCCGAAACTCTGTCGCAACCGTTCGCCAAATCCCTTTTCCCGTGACAGACGATAGGCAAATACCGGCAACGCCAGCAACAGTAAAATGACTGCCAGAATATTATACAATAGTTGCATGGCTCAACCCCTTACTCATGTGCTGCAAACTGGACATGATACAGCTTGCTGTAAAGCCCGTCGGCATTGACCAGCTGTTCATGGGTCCCCTGTTCGATAATCCGCCCTTTGTCCATCACAACAATGGCATTCGCCCGTTGCACAGTGGAGAGCCGGTGGGCTATCACAAAGGAGGTTCGCCCTTCCATCAGTTTGTCCAATGCTTCCTGCACCAGTTTTTCACTTTCTGTATCCAGCGCGGAAGTGGCTTCATCCAAAATCAGCACCCGAGGATTTTTTAAAATAGCCCGCGCAATCGCTATCCGCTGCCGCTGGCCGCCCGAAAGCTGTGAGCCGCGCTCACCGATCGGCGTATCATACCCCATGGGCATCGCGTCAATAAAGCGGTCCGCATTAGCGGCCCGGGCCGCGTTGACTACCTGCTCGCGTGACGCTTCCAAATCGCCGTAAAGAATGTTTTCATAGACCGTGCCGTTGAACAAAACGGTTTCCTGCGGCACAATGCCAATTTGGCGCCGCAACGATTCCACTGTCACCGCCCGGATGTCCAGATCATCAATAAGAACCTGCCCGGCCACGGGATCGTAAAACCGGGGAATCAGGTTGGCGATCGTCGTTTTTCCGGCGCCGCTGGGACCGACGATGGCGATCATTTTTCCCGGTTCCACGGTCAGAGACACGTCGGCTAACGCCATTTCGCCGCGTTTATAGGAAAAGCTGACCCGATCAAAGACTACCTTGCCACTGATCTTGGCCAGCGGCTGAGCGTCCGGGGCATCCATAATTTCCGGTTCGGTGTCAATGACGTCAAACACCCGCTGCGCCGCCGCCAGTGCCCGCTGAATATTGGCGTATACCCGGCTGAGCCGTTTGATGGGATTGGTGATATTGACCACATAAATCAAAAAAGCAATCAGTGACCCGGAAGTCAGGTCACCGTTGATGACTTCCCGCCCACCATACCAAATAATCACCGTCACGCCAATCGCCCCCAAAAATTCAATGACCGGGGTCAGGGTCGCCATGAGCTGCGCGGTTTTCATCTGGGCGCGGAAGTTGCTGTAATTTTCCCGGTTAAAGCGTTCAATTTCATAATTTTCCCGGACAAAGGACTTAATGACCCGCACGGAGGCAATGGTTTCCTGCAATACCGAAGTAATATCCGCCGAGCGTTCCTGCACAATCCGGCTGGAGTTACGCAATTTTTTCCCAAATATATTCATCGCCTGTGCCGCCAGCGGCATGGTGATAAACGTCAGTAACGACAATTTCCAGTGGATATAGAACATCGAAGCCATGGAACCGACCAAAATCATCCCTTCGGTCACCATTTCAATCAAATTGTCCACCATCGCATTTTGCAATACAGCCACGTCATTCGTCACGTAACTCATGACAGCACCAGTCTGGCGTTTTTCAAAATAAGAAAGCGACAATCGCTGTAAATGGCGGTACAAGGCTTCCCGAATGTCAATAACCACTTTCTGACCGATGTAGGACATCAAATAGTTCTGTCCAAAAAAACAAATCCCTCTGAGTAAAAAAATGACAACAATCCCCATAGCGATCGTATTGAGCATCGCCATATTTTTTGTGGCCAATACGTCGTCGATAACATCCTTAATGATCCAGGGCACGTACAAATTGCCACAAGCGGCTAAGACAATGCAAACAATGGCAAGAAAGAACCGTGGTAAATAGGGCCGTATATAGCTTAGCAATCGCAAATACAATTTCATGAAATCCCTCTCTTACTTCCGCAGCGCCCTGCCGCCTGCCGTTGCCAATACGGTTCGCGCCACCCGTTCCAGGACACCGCTGCCACCCAAGTCTTCACGCAGCCGGGCCATTGCCGCGAGCGCCGCATTCCTCTCCGGACCTTCTTGCAGCAATTGCAAAGCCGCCGCCGCGATCATGGCCGGGTTGGCATCCTCCTGCAACAGTTCCGGCAGAATCGACCGGCCGGCGACAATATTCGGTAATCCCACCCAGGGCACCCGAATCAAACGCCGTGCGATTAAAGCCGTCACGGCCGACATCTTATAGGCAATCACCGTTGGTACCCCCAATAGCGCCGTTTCCAGCGTAGCCGTTCCGGAAGCCGCCACCGCCACCCGGGAAATGGACATCAGATCGTAGGTCCGATCCCGGGTCAGGGTCACAGAAACCGCACAACGGCTAATCCTATTTTGCACCATTTCCGGTGAGATTGTCGAGGCCAATGGCAAAAAAAACTGACATTCCGGCCGTGCTTTTTGAATTTTTTCCGCAGCGGCCAGAAATACCGGCAGCAAACCGGTGATTTCCTGACGCCGGCTGCCCGGCATCAACAAAACTACCGGCCGTTCCGGATCCGCGCCAAAATAGGCAAACGCCTCCTGGCGGCTAAGCTGCGGACAGGCCAGATCCAACAGCGGATGGCCGACAAAGTCCACATCCGCTCCGGCTTCCCGGTACAAAGGCACCTCAAAAGGAAAAATAGCGGCCACCTTGTCGGCCGCTGCCGCTATGGTTTTGGCCCGTCCCCGTCCCCAGGCCCATACTTTGGGGGCAATATAATACACCACCGGGATACCTTTGGCTTTGGCTTCTTTGGCCAAGCGGGTATTAAAGCCCGGATAATCGATCACTACCAGTACATCCGGGCGCTCACGCTCCATCAGCGTGGTTAATAAGGCTTTGACTTTGAACAGTCGAGGCAGGTTGCGCAGTACTTCCACCAATCCCACCACGCCCAGTTCAGCAATATCATATACGATCTCCACCCCAGCCGATCGCATCGCCTGTCCGCCCACGCCAAAAATACGCAAATCCGGCTCCAGTTGCCACAATGCGGCTGCCAATGCGGCACCGTGAAGATCACCGGACGCTTCGCCCACGGAAACCATGATGCTTCGCATCGACATCACCCTCTACTTTACTACGGTATGGCAATAATCGCAATACCATGGCGTTCTGCCAGTTCCAGAGTTTTTTCCCGGTCCACCAGCAATGTTTTTCCTGCTTCCAGCGCCAGACAGTCCGCTCCCGCCTCCGCCATAGCGGCGATGGTAGACGGCCCGACGGCCGGCATATCAAAGCGGATGTCCTGATCCGGCTTGGCGGTCTTAGCCACCCGGACACTTCCCCGTCCCAGCTGACCGCCCCGACGGATACAGGCATCGGTGCCTTCAATGGCTTCCACAGCCATGACCGCCCGATTTTTCACCACTACCGTTTGCCCAATATCCAATCCACCGATTTTGCGGGCCATTTCCATGCCAAACTCCAGATCAGCCTGCTGTTCCGCATTGGGCACCCGTTGGGTCAGCGGTCCCGGTTCCGGCAGCAACAGCCGCAGCATCGCCGTCTGATCCATGGTTTCCACGCCCGCCGCAGCCAGTTCCCGCACCAGTGCCATCATAATCGTATCATCGCTGTAATCTTTTAGTCCGGCCAGCAATGCCGCCATACGCGCATCCGGCCGGACGGTTCCGTTAAACAAGGTTTCTTTTGTTACTTTGCCCAGCATTGTCACTTTGCTGATCTGTTTTTCCCGGAGAAGCTCAAGAACCTTCGATAATTCTCCGGCACTGATTTCATAAAACGCATCCACAACTCCCGGCAATTCTTCATCCACTCCCGGCACTACCGCCACGGCAGTCACGGCAAAGCCCATGCCGCGAGCGGCACGGGCGAAGTCTACCGGCAGTCTGCCGACGCCGGCCAGCAAACCAATATGATTCATTTTGATTCGTCCTCCCAAACTATTCTGTCTGCTCTCTCCGGCTGCGGCAAATGCCCCGTTCCGCATTACGGAGGAACCGCAGCAAATGTTCGATCTCTTCACAAGACTCCAGTTCCTGCTCCATCACCGCGATGGCTTGTGCCAAGCTCAGACCGGAGCGATAGAGTATTTTGTATGCTTTCTTCAGGTTCCTGCGGGCAAACTCGCTGACACCGGCCCGGGAAATTCCCACGTTATTGAGTCCCCGGACTTTAGCCGGACTGCCATCAACAATGACAAACGGCGGAATGTCCTGTACGACCTTGGAGGCACCGCCCACCATAGCGTTACGGCCAATTTTAACAAATTGGTGAACACCCGACTGTCCGCCGATCACCGCCCGGTCTTCCACTACCACGTGTCCGGCGAACGCGGCGTAAGCCGACATCACCACATAATTGCCGATCACGCAATTGTGCGCCACATGGGCATACGCCTGCAGCAGACAATGAGCGCCGACACGGGTTTCTTCCCCTTCACCGGTAGCGCGGTTAATCGTGACATACTCCCGTATATTGGTATAATCACCAATAAAAATATAACTTTTCTCCCCACGGAACTTCAGATCCTGGGGATCACCACCAATTGAGGCAAAAGGTGAAATCAGGCAATTCCTGCCGATACTGGTCCAGCCATCGATCACCACATGCGGACCAATTTTTGTCCCGTCACCGATCACTACGTTTTCGCCGATTACGGAATAAGCGCCTATTTCCACGTCCTTGCCAATGCGGGCATTCGGGTGAATAGCCGCCATTTCATGTATCTTCCGTAAAGGTATCACAACCGCTTCCGGTTTCATCAGAAATCCTCTCCTTGTTATCCGGCATTTTATAATG
>DATMYQ010000287.1:0-8517 GCA_035560935.1 Patescibacteria group bacterium
GCTTCCACCGGCGGACCGGTAGCGCTGGAGAAGGTTTGTGTTTCTTTGCCCGCTTCCCTGACACAGCCGGTATTGGTTGTGCAGCACATGCCCAAGGACTTTACCCGGATTATGGCGGGCGCTTTGGATTTGCAGGCGCCATTAACCATTCGCGAAGGGGCGGAGGGGATGCTCATTCGAACCGGGGAAATTCTCATTGCACCGGGTGGATTTCATATGATGGCGGCGGGTGGCGGTGGAATAAATAAAGTTTCACTGACGACTTCACCGCCGGTTAACGGTGTGCGGCCAGCGGCGGATGTGCTGTTCGGCTCGGTTGCGGAGACGTATCGCGGGGCGCGGATTTTAGCGGTGGTTTTAACAGGAATGGGCAATGACGGAACGCAGGGGGTTCGAATGCTGAAGCTGAGCTGCGACTGCTATTGCCTGGTCCAAAGTGAGAAAACCTGTGTCGTGTATGGTATGCCCAAAAGCGTTTATGACGCCGGTTTAGCCGATGAAATCGTAGATATTGATGCCATTGCCCCACGGATTGAACAACTGGCGATGGAGAAAAAATAAAGGGGAACGATGGAGCGGAGTAGGGACCCGATGAGGACAATATTGTTTCATGGGGAGTTAAAATAAAGATGGGTCTTACTTTAAAAGAGTTTCAGCTATTCCAGTCTTTTATTGAAAAACGGTGCGGCATTGTCATTGATGTTGACCGGCTGTATTGGTTGGAGAGCCGTTTGCGACGCATCGTCGAAGACAATGGCTTGGAGAATTTTTGCAGCCTTTACGAACAAATATGGCGTCCGGAAGGGTCTGCTCTGGCCCAGCGCATGATTGACGCCATTACGGTCAATGAAACATATTGGTTTCGGGAACGGGCTCCCTGGGCGGTTCTGGAAACACAGCTGCTGCCTCAATATCTCCGGCAACTGCGGGATGGAAGCCGCCAACGGGTTCGTATTTGGAGCGCAGCCTGTTCCAGCGGGCAGGAACCGTATTCGGTTGCGATGTGGATTCATCACTTTTTACAGTGCCGCGAGGCAACCGATTTGTATCGGGACCGGTTTGAAATTGTCGCCACGGATATATCTCAGGCCGCGTTGACGGAAGCGCAGCGCGGATGCTATGATGTTTTAGCCATGAATCGCGGCCTGGACGCGGCGCTGAAAAAAGAGTATTTTGGTTGGCGCGGTCAACAGTGGCAGATCAATGAAGGCATTCGGCAGGCTGTGGAATTCCGGTCCTTCAATCTGCAGCAGCCGTTTGATACGCTGGGGAGCTTTGACGTGATTTTTTTACGGTACGTGGCCATTTATTTTGCCGGCAGTACCAGGCGGCAGCTGATGGAGAAAATGGCAGCGGCGCTGGTGGATGACGGTGTTCTTTTTCTGGGAGGCTCTGAAGTGATGTTGGGATATAAAGATCTTTTTGAGCAGAAATCGGTGGCCGGTGGCGCTTTTTACCGTAAAAAAGCGGATAACGGCAAGTAAATGGAGTGATGACAGAATGCATATCGTATTGGTGGAACCGGAAATACCGGGAAATACGGGAAATATTGCCCGATTGTGCGCCGCGACTGGCGCGAGCCTGCATTTGGTGAAACCGTTGGGCTTTTCGATTGAGGACCGTTATTTGAAACGGGCGGGACTGGATTATTGGCATCTGGTCGACGTGACCTGTCATGAAAATTTTCAGGAAGTGGCGGAGACGCTTGCCGGCCATACTTTCTATTTCAATACGACCAAAGCGGAGAAACGCCATAGCGATGTCCATTATCGGGCAGGGGACGTACTGGTCTTTGGGAGGGAAACCGCAGGTTTGCCCCAGGCCTTGCTGGAACGGAACCGAGACACTTGTATCAGGATCCCGATGCAGGAAGACGCCCGGTCGTTGAATTTGTCCAATGCGGTGGCCGTGGTGGTTTATGAAGCCCTGCGCCAACTGGAATTTCCCCAACTTCGCTGAAGGATTTTTTTGACAGACAGGGCGAGTTTTCTTACGATGAAAAATGGAAAAGATGAATTGCAGTAATGTCATGCGGTAGCGGAAGCAATGCTCTTGGTGCCGGAGCCCCTCTCTGTCAAAAGCTGTAGGATGGAGGTTCAGTATGAAAAGCATTAGGCAAAAATTGATGCTTACGATCTGTTTGGTTTTGATCTTAGGTATTGGTGCCTTATCAGTATTGAATTATATCCAAAGCAGTCAGATATTTACTGTGAAGATAGTGGAAGCTCATAAGACGGTTGCGGAGGCAGCCGCCAAAATGGCAGGTTTATGGTTTGATGAACGCAGGAGCTATTTCCGTGTGCTCAGTGATTTACCCGCAGTGAAAAACGGGCAACGTGACGCGGCGATGTCAGCAATGTTAAGCGTTATAAAAGTGGCCAGTCCAGATATCGAGAGCGTTTTTTTAGCGGATACTAGCGGTCACTATTTCGATACACTAGGTAAAGCGGGAGAATTTGAAGTCGCCGATTTCTTTGAACGTGTTCTTACAACACAGAATGTGGCCATTTCAAAAGCGTTTATTTCATCATCGGGTAAAACGGCGATCACGATGGGGTTTCCCGTCATGGAAAATAAGCAGGTGATCGGTGTTGTTGGCGGGGTTTTGCCTGTCGAAAAGCTTGCCAAGAGAATTGGGGATGTGGATCTGGGGGTCACCGGCTATGCCTATGTTGTTGAAGAAGGTGGTATGATTGTATTCCACCCTAAAAAAGAAGTTGCAATGAAACAAAATGCGTTACAAGATATCACAGACGATCCGAAGTTCATTGAGGCAATCAAGGACGTGGGTAAAAAGGAAAGCGGGGTCATCCAATACAGTGTGGGCGAAATTCAATATAGCAGCGCATATTTTGCAGTGCCCAAAACGCGCTTGACAGTGTTTACAGCTGCGCCTGCAGATAAGTTAATGTTTGAAACTCGCACTATAGGCGTGGTAATGGCCGGAGCAGGAAGTTTGGTGCTGTTATTACTGGTGTTAATTCTCGGAGAGAAAAATGGTTAGGCGTTAATGTTATGTTTGCCGGATTGAAGTATTCGTTTCAGCGCCCTTCCTTTTAGGTTTTCCCAGTGTTGCCAGCGGCAGTAAATGGGGTTAATTACAGAAAACGGATTAATATCGCGGATATCAGGGCTATTTGCCGGGAGAATGAAGGAATTATCTCAACATTTGTTGAAAGAGATAAGGGAAAAACTAATATTATTTAGCAGAGTGGAACAGGGGGAAACATCATTGAATATACACGACCGGGCACATGAACTGGCCAAAGTATTGCAAAACAGCCAGGAGTATCAGACTTTGCTGGCAACACAGAGTGCGCTGAGTACGGATGAAGCGGCAAAAAAAATGGTAAAAGAGTTTTTGACGAAAAAAATGGAAGCGGAATATGAAATTATGGCGGGTAAGCCTGAAGATAAAGCCAAAACAGAAAAGTTGCAAAAAATGTATGAATTGCTGGCAATTAATACAAGAGCGAGAGATTTTCTTCACGCGCAAATACGGTTTCAACAAGTGATGGGTGATGTCTATAAGATCATGAGTGATGCAGTTACTGAAGGAATGAGTATTTTTGCCGATGAACAGTGAGATGATGAAATTTTCGCAGCGAATCCGTGAAGTGGTTTCAACGGATCGGATATTTCAGGATGAACCAATGAGTCGGCATACGACATTTCAAATTGGCGGGCCGGCGGATTTCCTTGTTTTTCCGGAAAATGCCCAGGAGATAGCGAGAGTTCTGATGCTGGCAGATCGGTTTGGATTGCCGGTAACCGTTTTGGGGAATGGCTCCAATGTGTTGGTTTCCGACAAAGGAATTCGCGGGCTGGTCCTGAAAGTGGCCGCGCCGTTGTCCGGTATCCGGCGGGAAGGCAATCGGATTATTGCCGGCGCCGGCGCCTTATTGGTCGATGTGGCCCGCTACGCGGCGGAGGAACAATTGACCGGGCTGGAATTTGCTTCCGGAATTCCCGGGAGTATTGGCGGGGCTGTATATATGAACGCCGGAGCCTACGACGGTGAAATCCGGCAGGTGGTTACCGCGGCCAGCGCGGTTTGCGGCCAGACCTTGAAACATTTTGTCGGCGAGCAGTTGGAGTTTGGCTATCGGCATAGTGTGTTTCAGACCAACGGCTGCATTATTGCGGAAGTGGAATTTACGCTACAACCGGGCGACGGGAGCGAAATTAAACGGGTTATGGATGACCTGACGCAAAAACGCTGTTCCCGGCAACCACTGGAGATGCCCAGCGCCGGCAGCACCTTTAAGCGGCCGCCGGGCTATTTTGCCGGCACGTTGATTGAAGAGGCGGGGTTAAAGGGCCGACGGGTCGGTGGGGCGGAAGTGTCGACGAAACATGCCGGTTTTGTGGTCAATGCCGGTGGCGCCAGTGCGACAGATGTCTTAACGTTGATCAAGGAAATTCAACATTGTGTACGGGAACGTTTTGACGTTGAACTTCAAACAGAAGTGAAAGTGTTAGGAGAACAGTAAACAGGATTTTTCCTGGTACGGCCGGAAAAAGCCTTGGATTTTATGCACAAAGGAGTCTTGACTATGCGTTTATCGTTTTTAGGGGCAACGGGAATGGTGACGGGTTCGTCGTATTTGCTGGAAACCGGGGAACAAAAATACCTGATTGACTGCGGGATGTTTCAGGGTTCCAAAGCCATTACTTCATTGAACAACCGGCCGTTTTTGTTCGACCCGGCTTCGGTGGACGGAGTGTTGCTGACTCATTCGCATATTGATCATAGCGGCCTGCTGCCAAAACTATGCAAAGCCGGCTTCAAAGGTCCCATTTACTGTACGAAAGTGACGGCGGAGTTGTGTGGCATTATGCTGCCGGACAGTGCGCATATCCAGCAATTTGACGCGGAAATTGCCAACCGTAAAGGACAGAGGGCCGGGAAAAAACCGGTGGAACCTTTGTACACAGTGGATGATGCCTGCCTTTGTCTGCAACAGTTTTCTTCGGTCTGGTACAACAAAGAACTGGAACTGTCGCCGGAACTGAAGGTGAAATTTCGGGATGCGGGGCATATTTTGGGGTCGTCGATGCTGGAAATTTGGGTGACGGAAAATAATCAGACCAGCAAAATCGTATTTTCCGGTGACCTGGGACAGCCCAATCAGCCTATTATTAAAGACCCGACCATTATTGAAGCGGCGGATTACGTGGTGGTGGAATCCACTTACGGCAACCGCAGCCACGCGCCGGAAGATCCGGTGGAACTGCTGGGACAATACGTTCGGGAAACGGTAAAAAAAGGCGGCAACGTGATCATTCCGGCCTTTGCGGTCGGCCGGACCCAGACGTTGCTTTACCATCTGCATAACCTGCTGGAGGCAGGGAAAATTCCGGATATTCCGGTGATTATCGACAGTCCGTTGGCGATTTCCGCCACCAGCGTGTTCACCCGTAATATCCAGGAATATGACCAAGAAGCCTTCCAGATGATGTTTGAAATGCATGACAATCCCTTGACGCTGCCGCAATTGCGGGTGACTAAGACGGCGGAGGAATCTCGGGAGCTTAACAAACTGGATCAACCGGCGATTATTATATCCGCCAGCGGCATGGCTGATGCTGGCAGGATACTCCATCATTTGAAGCATAATTTGTGGCGGCCCGAGTCTACCGTGCTCTTTGCCGGTTATCAGGCGCAGGGCAGTTTAGGGCGCCGGCTGGTGGAAGGCGCCAAAAAGGTCAAAATTATGGGTGAGGAAATCAGCGTTAAAGCGACGATTCATAATATGGAAGGGTTTTCGGCCCATGCGGACCAGCGGCAACTACTGGAGTGGCTGGAGCATATCAAGGAAAAACCCGCTAATGTTTTTATCGTTCACGGCGAACCGGAGATGTCAGAACCATTTGCCCGTCTGTTGAATGAAAAATTTCAATGGGCAACGTGTGTGCCCAAATTTGGCGACACGGCGGTGATCAATGGCCGACAGTGCCGGATGATCGCCGGTGAAGTGGAAATGTACGAGCCGGAACTTTTACAGTTGCGGGAATATATGGCCGAGGTGGAACACGAACTGGTCGGCTATCGCCAGCGGTTGGAAGCGATGATTGTAGGCAAGACTCTCAAGTGGCCGGATTTGATGCGGCGCATGGACAAGATCCGAACCTTCGTCCGAAAAAACCTGAACGGCCAATAACGAAGACCTTCTGGAAACACGAGAAATTGCTGCTTTATTGGCAATATTGGAACAGTAGGCACTTCGCATTATTTTATTTGACAGATTCCGTTGTTTATACTATATTGAATTGTGCACATGATACTTTAAAGGATGCGCCACCTTCAGAGAGCATCCTTTTTCTCATTGCAGAAAAGTTTTCGTGCGCGCAATGTTAACCGATGATACGACGTATTTATTGATGTTTATAGACGGGAAAGGGGATATCTTAACAATGACAGTAGCGAGTAGAGAAGATTTGCGTAATATCGCAATTATCGCCCACGTTGACCATGGCAAAACCACTTTGGTGGATGCTATGCTGCGGCAGAGCGGCGTATTCCGGGCCAATGAGCAGCTTACGGAACGGGTCATGGACTCCAACGACCTGGAGCGGGAACGCGGCATTACTATTTTGTCCAAAAACACGGCCGTGATGTATAATGGAATTAAAATCAACATTGTCGACACTCCGGGACACGCTGACTTCGGCGGTGAAGTAGAACGGGTGCTGAATATGGTTGACGGCGTGTTGCTGCTAGTGGACGCGTTTGAAGGACCGATGCCGCAGACCAAATATGTGCTGCGCAAGGCTATGGAGCAGAAACTGAAGCCGATTGTGGTCATCAACAAAATCGACCGTCCTGACCAGCGGGTGAAGGACGTACTGGATGAAGTACTGGAACTGTTTATGGAACTGGACGCGGATGACGCTCAGCTGGATTTCCCGGTGGTTTACGCCACCGCCCGCGAAGGCATCGCCAAGCGGGAAATGGCCGACGACAGCAGCGATCTGAAACCGTTATTTGAATGCATTATCAATACCATGCCGGCGCCGCAGGGCAGTATCGATAGTCCGCTGCAAGTGATGGTCACCACGCTGGACTATGACGAGTATGTGGGCCGGGTGGCCATTGGCCGGGTCATGCGGGGCCGGATCTTCAACGGCCAGAACGTATCGGTGCTGAACGGCGATGTGGAGACCAAGGGCAGAATTGGCCGTTTGTACATTTACGAAGGTTTAAAACGGACCGAAGTGAAAGAAGCGGCTTTAGGGGATATCGTGGCGATCACCGGTCTGGATTCCGTAAACATCGGCGAGACCATTGCCGATCCGGAGAATCCGGAAGCATTGCCGACGATTAACATCGACGAACCGACGCTGTCTATGCGTTTCATGGTTAACAATAGCCCCTTCGCCGGCCGCGAAGGCCAATTTGTTACCTCGCGTCACCTGCGGGAGCGTTTGTTCCGGGAAGCGGAAACCAACGTCAGTCTCCGCATTGCGGAAACCGATAGTCCGGATATGTTCGAAGTCGCCGGACGAGGCGAGCTGCATCTGTCGATTCTGATTGAAACCATGCGCCGCGAAGGTTATGAGTTCCAGGTGGGCAAACCGAAAGTGCTGTACAAGGACATCAACGGCAAACGCTGCGAGCCGATGGAACTGCTGACCATTGACGTTCCCCAGGAGTATATGGGAGCGGTCATGGAAGCTTTGGGCACCCGCCGGGCGGAACTGGGCAACATGATCGAGCTAGCGGGATATTTGCGGATGGAATTTGTTGTTCCAGCCCGCGGCCTGATCGGTTTTCGTTCCGAGTTTTTGACCAACACCAAGGGTAATGGCATTATGCATCATGTTTTTCATGGTTATGCTCCCTTCAAAGGAGATATCCCGGGACGGACCCGCGGGGCACTGGTGGCGTTTGAAGCGGGTGAAACCTGCGGCTACGGCATCAACAGTATTCAGGACCGGGGAACGATGTTCGTTGTGCCGGGACAGCCGGTGTATGAAGGCCTGATCGTGGGCGAAAATGCGCGGGAAATGGATATGGACGTGAATCCCTGCAAGAAAAAACACGTAACCAATATGCGGGCCAGCGGCAGTGATGATGCTGTCCGCCTGACTTCTCCCCGTATTCTCAGCCTGGAGCAGTCGCTGGAATATATTAATGATGACGAATTAGTGGAAGTGACTCCTCAGAATATTCGGTTGCGCAAAGCCATTCTTGACCGGCAAACCCGAGGACGGGAACGGAAAAAAGAAATTAACGCATAAGGAAATAGGGGATGCCTGCCCAATTGGCAGCGTGTTTTGTGTTGCCGATTGAAGATTACTGGCAGCCATATTTAAAACCTTGAAGAAAGCGGTGCTAATCCACCATCGTGGTGGCGGCACCGGCTTTTCTTTGTCTGGATTTTTTTCGCACGGAGATTAAACTTGCCAAAAAGTTACAGTATAGCGTAGGCAGAGTAGCGGTTAAACGCATTGTATAGGAGCAGGCTGAGCTGGGAGCGATGTGTTGATGGGACAAAAGCCCCTAATTAATAG
>DATMYQ010000288.1:0-8795 GCA_035560935.1 Patescibacteria group bacterium
GTATTAGATAGAACAAAAGCTTTAACGGAATCCAATAAAAAAATAGAACGGCAAAGCCTCAAATTCGGAAAAGTAAGCCAGGATTTTCGTAAATTTTCTCAAAAAGATCCATTAACAGGAGCAGATAACAGTCAAAAGTACGATGAATAGTTCAAATTAGCAGTTGCAATTCTATACAGATTCATGTCTGTCAGACTGGCGGGAAACCTGAGCTAAGCGGAAGCTAAACTCGGGTTTCTTTTTTTATAACCTTTAACCTGTTGAGCACGCAAAGCGTGCGAAACAAAGCACCAGCCGCTGTACCGGACGGTACGATAATTCTACGGCAATGTTCAGAAAGTGTTCAGTATTCCTTGATACAATAAAACTATTTATCAAGGGAATAAACATATTCTCTAAACTACATTGGGGCACTTTGGATGAGGTGGATATGATGAGAGTCTGTAAAAGAAGCGAGGTACGAGATATGGTAAAAAGGAAAAGACAGCTACTAATGACCTGGGCGGTGGCGCTGATGATGATTATAAACGTGTTTTTACCGTTTAGTGTAGCGCATGCTGCGGATATCAGCACCTCGGTGCTTACGAATTTCATGGCGACAGTCAAACAGGATGGAACCGCAATCGCCGAGGGAGGTACTATAACGAGCACCAAGCCGATCCGGGTGGATATTTCCTTTGGCGTGCCGGTTGAGGGCGACGATCCAACGCCCACGGCTCCGGTTCAAAAGGGTGACACGGTGAAATTTGACCTGAGCAGTGCGTTCAAAGTGCTTTCGGACGATTCTGACGATTTTATTGAATTAAAAATGGGATCACTGTTGGTAGGCCACGCAACTTTTACAACAGACCCCGATACAAAGATGGTGACTGCCACTGTTACCTTTGACGGCGATGATTCGGTTTTCGATGGAACATCCAATACCGTAACCTGTCAGTTCGGCGCTGATTTTGAATATGACGGCAGCGGCGCCGGCGGCAGCGCGGGGGATCATACCATAACAATATTGGAAAAGACATATACTGTGAATGTCCCTGCCGCACCAATTGTATACAACGTGACAAAAACGGGTACGGCGGATCTGGCGAACCAGAGCATTGAGTGGACAGTCAATATTCAAGCGACGCAGGGCGGCGCGCCTATTGATTTAGCCGGATATCAGTTCTTTGATGATTTACAAACTGTGGGGGCATATATTCCATCCTCGTTTAAGGTGGACGGCACGGATGCGTCCCCTGATACAGCGGACAATGCGCTTCGTTATGTCTTCCCTGATGGCTCAACCAGCCCCAAGACAATCACATTCGATACGAAAATATCCGACAGCGCGTATTATGCCACTTCCGAGCAAACGGTGAACAACAAAGCCCAGCTTCTCAACAGCGAGTCCACTGCGGTGGACGAAGGGCAATTTGAGGTCAAATTTACGCCGAAGTGGATTGAAAAAACAGGCGTGTCAAGCGACGCCGGCAGCACCGGCGACTACGACCCGACAAATCGCACAATCACATGGACGATCACTGCCAACCACATGGGGGTAACTTTAAATAATGCTGTCATAACTGATGTGCTGCCGTCCGGTTTAGCCCTCAAATCCGCCAACTGGCAAGCTTGGACGGGCTCAGCCTGGGATACCACGACTTCAATCACACCCAATGCCAGCGGCGAATATGCCATTGGCAACATCAACTCAAAGTTTCTGCTTACCATCGTAACCAATGTTCCCGACGACGCATATACGACCGGAACAACAACATACAGCAATTCCGCCAGTATTCGCTGGGATGGCTTGTCGGATCCCGGACTCGGTACAGGCAGCATCAATGTGGGTGTCGGGTACAATGCTATTTCAAAATCTGGTGTGGAGGATACCGCGAACCAAAAAATTCACTGGACCGTCAATGTAGATACTAAAGGACAAAGCATTCCCGATTTGAAGGTATATGATCTCCTTGTTTACGGAAACAGCATCAACCTCTCAACGGTTACGGGGATTCCCGGCGGCATTGCTTCTGCTGATCTAACGCCGCAGTATGGTCAGAAATATGCCGGCGATTTTTCCGGAGGAACGATGACGGTGAATGTGATTCCTGTTGAGCAGGATGGCGTGCGGGTTGCCGACCTTCTGGAAATTACGGGCCTGTCTACAACCGATTTGAACACCTTTACCTTTGACAACCAGGTCGTAGACCCGAATATATTTTCCGGCAACAAAACGTCTACCGTGAGGAACACGACTACACTGTTCAGCGCCAACGCAAAGCTGAACGCCGCGACTGGAAGCGTGAATTATACGAACAAAATGCTGCTCAAGGGGATGTTAAAGCGGCAAGCGATATCTGACCCGGCAGCCGGCGTAAATTCCGGCCTTACGAGTAATACGCTGGAGGGCTTCGACTATCAGGACAAATCGGTGATTTTCCGTCTAAACGTCAACGCGGATGGCATTGACTTGACCAATACGACAAACGCGGCGGGACAAACGCTGGGAACAGCGACCCTTACCGACACCCTGCCGAACGGATGGGAGTTTGTAGACATAGTCTCAGGATCAAAGTACCTGATTTTTGAAGGAACCGGGCAATCCAACGGAACCGTCGTGGCGGCAGATACCACGCCGGACACGGTCGCGGGCCTTGACGCCAGTTTCAACGAACGCACAGCTACCTTTACATTCACTTCGCTGGACAAGCCGTATGTGATTCTGGTCAAGGCAAAACCCACCAGCGAAACCGCAGCGCAGTATTTCTCTACGAATCAAACGGAAACGGAACGTAACAACATAACTTTGAAAACCGATAACTGGAATACCGGCGTAAGCAGCTACCAAGACGTGACAATCACCAGCCAAATCCTGGAGAAAACCACTGCGCAGCCCAAGGCGGGCGAATTACGCTGGACGGTGGATTACAAGCCCTACGACCTTGCGCAACCCGGCGAGAAACTGGCAGATCAATTGCCGGCCGGCATTGATCTGCGTATGGACGCCAGCGGAAGCCTGGTGCTTGCGGGAAATATTACGGCCAACGAGATGACCCTCAACGCGGATGGAAGCTATACAGTAGGAAGCCCTGTTACGCTGGAGCTGGGGACAAACGTGAGCTACGATAATGCGACGCGGGTTCTGAGTTTTATCATCCTCGACAACGCAAAGGCGTACC
The DNA here is from genome assembly GCA_035560935.1 of Patescibacteria group bacterium. Lineage (GTDB taxonomy): Bacteria > Bacillota > Negativicutes > Sporomusales > Sporomusaceae > DATMYQ01. The sequence goes on from DATMYQ010000288.1 coordinate 3,162, forward strand.
GCTTCAGTTATATCACCGATATCACAGGCGAGCCGGGAACCGTTACGAACAAAGTGTCCCTGCTTGGGAGCAGCACGGAGCAAGAAGAAACGTCCAAGCTTTACGTTATTTCGGTTTCGGATGGCAGCGCCAGCTTGCTGAGGAATGGTTGGATCAGTATTACGAAGACCGATGGAGCAGGCGCCTCCCTTGCCGGTGTTGAATTCACACTATACGCGATGGATGGCAGCACGGTCATCAAAAAAAGCATCACCGGCAGTGACGGCACCGTCAAGCTAAAGGTTATCCCCGATGGAGAATATATTCTCCGGGAAACGAAGGCTCCTACAGGCTATACTCTGGAAAGAGTGACCCATTCCCTGGTGGTTAAGAACGACGGTTCAACGGTTACCTCTTCGATTGATGGAAAGACCGGAGCGAATGCCAACGTCATCACCATCCAGAACTTTTCGGAAGGTACGGCTGGAAATCTAAGCATCAGCAAAGCGGTGACTGGTGACGGCGCCGATACCACAAAGACATTTGATTTTACGCTGACGCTGAACGGTGCAACCGGCTCCTACACCTATATCGGGCATGGGGTGCCCGGCGGGACCATTGCAAGCGGGGATAACGTCTCCCTTGCCCATGGTCAGAGTATCACCATCGTGGGTTTACCGAAGGATACGACCTATACGGTGGCTGAAGCGAACTACTCCGGTGACGGGTACACGACGACCAGCACGGGCGCGGCCGGCAGCATTGTGGCCGACGCTACGCAAACAGCGTCATTTACCAATACGAGAACGGTCGGAAATCTTACCATCAGCAAAACGGTGGCAGGCAACGCCGGCGATATCACAAAGTCATTTGATTTCAGGCTTACGTTGAACGGCGCGGCCAATATCCCCTATCCTTATACCGGCAATGGCGTCTCGAACGGGACGATCCAAAGCGGGGATATGGTTTTCCTTGCCCATGGTCAGAGCATCACCATCACTGGCCTTCCAGCGAGTACAACTTATACGGTAACCGAAGAGGATTACTCCGGTGGTGGGTACACGACGACCAGCGCAGGCGCGACCGGCAGCATTGTGACAGATACTACGCAAACAGCGTCCTTCACCAACATAAGAAATGTTTCGCAGCCTTCTCCCGCTACCGGAAATCTGACCATCAGTAAAACGGTAGCAGGCAACGCCGGCGATACCGGGAAGAAATTTGACTTCACCCTTACGCTGAACGGCAGCGGCGCATCCAGTACCTATGCCTATACCGGCAATGGTGTCCCGGATGGGACGATCCAAAGCGGGGATACCGTTTCTCTTGCCCATGGTCAGAGTATCACCATTGAGGGCTTACCGGATGGTACAACCTATACGGTGAGTGAAGCAGATTACTCCGACGGCGGGTACACGCCGACCAGCTCAGGCGCGACCGGCAGCATTGTGACAGATACTACGCAAACAGCATCCTTCACCAACACAAAAAATATTTCGTATCCCGCTCCCAATACCGGAAATCTGACCATCAGCAAAACGGTAGCAGGCAACGCTGGCGATGCCGGGAAAAAATTTGACTTCATACTTACGCTGAACGACAATGGTGCATTCGGTACCTATACTTATACCGGCAATGGTGTCCCGGATGGGACGATCCAAAGCGGAGATACCGTTTCTCTTGCCCATGGTCAGAGCATCACCATCACTGGCCTTCCGGCGGGTACAACTTATACGGTAACCGAAGAGGATTACTCCGGCGGTGGGTACACGACGACCAGCGCAGGCGCGACCGACAGCATTGTGACAGATACTACGCAAACAGCGTCCTTCACAAACACCAGAAATGTTCCGCCTCCTTCTTCCACTACCGGAAATCAGCCTTCTTCCGCTACCGGAAATCTGACCATCATTAAAACGGTTGCAGGGATCGGCGCCGACACCGCAAAGAAGTTTAATTTTACGGTAACTTTCAGCGGAGCATCCGGCCTCTATTATTACACGGGAAATGGTGTGCCGGATGGGACGATTAAGAGCGGGGATACGATTTCCCTCGCCCACGGACAGAGCGTCACCATCACGGATCTACCCGCTGGTGCGGGATACCAGGTGAGCGAGGAAACGGCTTCAACGCAGGGTTATTCCGTTGAAAGCGCAGGAAGCTCCGGAGTCATTTCGTCGGGACAGGACAAGACCGCCGCCTTTACCAACACAAAGCTACCAGCTTCTGTGGGCAGTCTGACCATCAGGAAAACAGTCACGAGCCAGAGCGCGGATCTCACCAAAAAATTTAAATTCACCGTTACTTTCACCGATACGCCCGACGCTTACTTCTATACCGGCACATCAGCTGGAACTCTCCGTAGCGGCGGCTCTGTCTTGTTGGCAGACGGAGAGAGCATCACGATCACCGGCTTGCCGGAGGGCGTGCAATACACCGTGACGGAAGCCGATTATACCAAAGAGGGGTATACCTCCTCCAGTACAGGGGCTGCCGGCCTCATTTACGCTAATGCTTTACAGACCGCATCGTTTACGAACAACAGGAACAGTACTCCAAGTAAACCCGAAACGCCTGGAAATCCCACTGATAACTTTGGCGATGGGAGTGTCCCGCAAGGGTCTACGGACGCACAAGGGTCTAAGAACGTAGGAGAAAACGGCATGCCAAAGACAGGAGACAATCAGGTTGACAGCCTTGCAAAGCTCGGATTACTCTATTTCTCCATAGCGCTTGTGGCTCTTTCCGTCGGCGATTTCGTCCTGCGTAAGAAATACTCCAGACAAAGAAACCGGAAATAATCAGAAAGAGAACCGGCGGCGGGAAGTATAAAATCCTGCCGCCGGTTTTTTCGGATAGAAAGGAGAAGGGGATGAAACACCTTGGGAAATCACGTCCACGTCGGATATTGCATATTTTGATGGTACTATGCGTGTTGGGCATTCTGTATTCTGCTTTTATCCTATTTTCAGACAGTCGGGAATATGCCAAGGGCAATGCCGCCTATCAGCAAGTTCGCCTGATCCGGAAATCGTCAGAACCTTCTACAGACCAAGCCAGCGCACCGCTACAGACTGTCGGTGAAGCATCATCAGAAGAACAGACCAACGTAGTCGACTTCACGTCTCTGGAGAGAATCAATCCGGATGTGGTGGGATGGCTTGCCGCTGAAGGCACGGAAATCGACTATCCCGTGGTGCGGGGAAAAGACAACGATTTCTATCTCCGTCATCTGTTCACTGGTGAGCGCAACAAGCTGGGTTCTATATTTATGGATTATCGTAATCATAGCGATTTTTCAGATAAAAACACGATCATATACGGACACAATATGAAAGATGGTTCTATGTTTTCTTCCTTAACAAAGTACAAAGATCAACGCTATTACGACAACTTCCCAACCATGCTACTTTATACCCCTGTTGGTGACTTTACGATTGAGCTGTTTGCAGGAATTGTTGTTGATGGAAATTATGAGTCTGTCCGATTCGATTTTAAGGATGATGATGATTTTCAAAGCTATATTGATTTGCTCAAAAAGAAGTCAACTTTTGAATCCAACACAATTGCAAAGGCTGATGACCGGATCATCACCTTGTGTACGTGCTCCAATGAATTCAATAACGCAAGATATGCATTATATGGGAAATTGACACCTATCTGGAAATCAGTAAAAAATGAAGTCCCTTAAAATGCTGTAAATCGACAAAGGCATATTCCTTTCCCAATTCGATTGGAAGATAAGAGATGCAAAAGAAATCAAATCAACGAAGGATATATTATTTTTCGGACAGGCTTAAACGGTAGCTTGACCAAATACCGCATCATCCCCTCACCATTGTGGAAGCGCCATCCGAAAGCTTAAGCTCTCAAAAAGGAGTGACTTATAAAATGGCAAACGATAACATTTCATCCCATTTGTTTCAGGCGGTTTTTGAGAATAGCCCTGTCGGGCTGGTTGTTGTGAACGGAGATACATCTCTACAAAGTATTAATAACTATATGTTTGCAACCTTCAATATTGACCCGAAGGACTTTCATGAGCGCATGCTCGGCAATGCACTCAAGTGTTCTGATATTTATTTGACCGGGAAAAACTGTGGAGAGGGCGACCATTGCAATGATTGCAGCCTGCGCAAGGTTCTGAGTACCGCCATGATGGAAAGCGTCCATTTCCCGGAAACAGTTGTCGAACACGATTTCATTATTAATGAGACCAATCGGAAGAAATGGTTTAAGGTGAACGCATCACGTGTTGTCACAGATGATGAGATATTTGGTGTGATTTCTTTCGTAGACATCACAACCCAAATGGAATATGAGAAATTTCTCAACAGCCAGCTTTCGCTCGACGCCGCGACAGGATCAATGAATAAATACGCTCTTGTCAACTCGTTAAAGAATCTTGTGACCAGCAAGGACGGGCTGACAGTGGCAATGATTGACATTGACGATTTCAAGTCAGTAAATGACCGGTATGGTCATTTGGCAGGCGACAGGGTTCTCAACCTGTTCTGCTCCGCGGCCTTCACAAACACGCGGAAACAGGACATTGTAGGAAGGTTTGGCGGTGAAGAATTTATGCTGATCTTTCCTGGCACGGTTAGCTTGTAATCAAGGCTCTACAGCGAATTTCAACCTCATTTTGCACTGCGTGTATGAACGAACTCGACTTTTCACCCACATTCAGTGCGGGGGTCGCGGAGTTTTCAACTAAAAATATCGCCGGAATGTCCGTCGATGCCATTATCACTGAAGCGGATGAAAACCTGTACGCTTCAAAGAAGGCAGGGAAAAATAGAGTTACTGGCATCCGGAATTAGCCAAACTTTCAAGTGATGGCTGGGTAACGAAATCTTTAAAATAAAGCCAAGGGCAAACCCGTCCAAAGATGGGGACGCAAAGCCATAGGATCTAAGGCGTTTAAAAGACGCTATGATAGCCTGGCTGCCGGAAGTCACAGAGCCTGCCCTTTTTTGTGAGGGCAGACTTTCGCACTATTCGTGGCTTTTTGAAGGACAGTTTTGAGCTATCAGACAGGTCTTTCGCCATGCTCCTGGTGAAAGGAGCCTCCTGATGATTATTTGTTTTCACACCACTTTGAGGTGGAAATAAAGAAGACGCACTCCATACATATAACCCGCCTAACCCGCCAATAATAATTCAATATAACCAAAAGTCCACATTTTGCCATGGACAAAGTACTGACTTTTTAAATTTATGGAAGCTGCATGGAGGTAAGGCAGTAGAAGCTATGCTTTATTTGATCTTTATGGCATCGAATATCATGCAATTTTTTTCGTAAGACGACTGAGAAACCTATTTACAACTCAACGAGAAAACGAGAAATGGTAAGACTCTTTTTGAAAGGACTATATCGCTAAAGTATCGAGCCGAATTGGTTTTTAGCAGCTCATAGAAATTGTGCAATTAAATAAGAATCTAAATAATGGGGTAGGGGAAGGTGTATTCTTTTTTAGCAAGAACCAGGCAAATGTGTAGGAGAATTCGAAAAGTCAAAGTCATTGAAATATAGAATGAGTGGTGGCAAATTCATACATAGGCTAAATTGCTGGAGACAGGAAAGTGGTTAATTAATTATGAAAAATGGGAGAAAAGTGTTGAAGCAAACTAAATCTTCTTACTGTATATATT
>DATMYQ010000289.1:0-4097 GCA_035560935.1 Patescibacteria group bacterium
CGATCTTTTTCTTGTATATCAAGATATTTTACACTAACCCAAAACAGCGGACGATCCGCTTGCGGCTGCTGCACGCGGGTCACTTCACCGATCGCGGTGGTCATTCCACTTTCCGGAAGGTTTACCATGAGTTGCACTTTCGTCCCCAACGCCAGTGATTTTTCTAAAATCAACTGCAGCCCACCGCCGCTGATATCTTTAGTCATCGCACTGATCTTTTCTGGCTCTTCACCCCGGTTTCCTGCTTTTACCGTCAAAAATGTTGGTAGCATCACTTCCATCCGTACAAAAGCCCGTTGCTGTACTTTGGTGACCTGCTCTGGCCAGCTGACAATCCATACCGGTAACGGTGACATTCGACGATCGATATATTGACTGGTAAATTTATAACTAAACGTTCCGCTGGGAGCCCGGCCCGAAAATGGGTCTCCTTTTTTCAGTGACACCGGAACCCCTTTCGTTATGGGCATTGCAATCACCAAATATTCCGGATGTGTCTCTTCAATGCGGCTTTTATATAGCTCCAAAAAATCATCGTCCGTTCCGAGCAAAATTTCCAGCCGTTGGTTAATTTTGAAAATTTCTTGCAAAACCGACTTGTTTTCTATGTTCTCCTCACTAATCATCTGTAAGCTGCAACCCCTTCTTTCCGTATCAAATGAGTGTTAATTCAACATTTCCATGAACTTTTGAAAAAAAGATTTCAAGCCTTTAGGGCGACCCACCAATTCACCATATAGTAACCGCCGTGCAATATCTTCAATACAGCGGGCGGAAATAGTATCAGGAAAGCTAATCAAAAGCGGTGTCTGGTTTTTTACGGCCTTAACCATGTTGCGGTCTTCATAGACAAATCCTAGATTTGTCACCGATAATTCCAAAAACCGTGATGCAACCTTTATTAATTTATCCACGGCAATCTGACCTTCCTCTACCTCCACAACCCGGTTAACCACAAGTTTTAGCGGTGCGGTTCCCTGGTGTCCGGCATATGTTTTCATCATCGCGTAAGCATCCGTAATCGCCGTCGGCTCCGGAGTCGTGACAATAATCACTTCATCCGCCGCCATCACAAAATTCAGTACGTTGCGGCTAATTCCCGCACCAGTATCAATCAAAATGACATCGGCCCAGTCTTCCAGCGAAACAATCTGCTGAATTACCCGTTGCAAACCGGCATCATTCAAATTAGCCAAATGATAAATGCCCGACCCACCGGAAAGAAATTTTATCCCCCGGGGTCCATCAGCCATGATATCTTGAATGTTTAGACCATCTTCCAACAAATTTAGAATACTATAAGGCGCAGAATGACCCAAAATTACTTCTACATTGGCCATGCCCAAGTCAGCGTCAATCACCAATACTTTTTTCTGCTGTCCCGCTAATGCCAATGCCAAATTAACGGTGAAATTTGTTTTTCCAACGCCACCCTTACCACTGGTAATGGTAATAATTCGCGTAGAAGCTTCCTCTTCCTGAACCACAAAGTTTTTAGGAATAATCGCAGTTTTCCGCGTCATCTGGCGTAATTTTTCTGCCTGATCAGCCATCATGAATCCCTCAATATTAAAGTAGCCAGTTTTTCTGATTGAACCAGCTCTATATCATCAGGCACATTTTGTCCTGTCGTAACATATGATAACGCTGTAGGAAAACGATATAACAAGTTTAAAACGGTACCCAGATTGGCCGCTTCATCGATTTTTGTAAAAAGAAATTTTTGCGGTGAACAGGCCGCGAATTTATTCACAATCTCCAGCGCATCACGATATTTCGTTGTTACACTGAGAACCAAATGAGTCTCAATCGTAGGGTCTACCGCCAGCAAAGCCTGCAATTCTTCAATTTGCTGCGGGTTTCCCGGACTGCGTCCCGCAGTATCAATTAAAACCAATTGTTTGTCGCGATGCCGGTGAAGGGCAGATTTTAATTCGTCTGCGGAGTATACAATTTCAATCGGTACGCCAATAATATCGCTATAAATTTTTAGCTGTTCCACAGCGGCAATTCGATAGGTATCAGCGGTAATCATCGCCACTTTTATTCCTTCCTTGATGGCAAAATTCGCCGCCAGCTTCGCTATCGTGGTCGTCTTGCCCACACCGGTAGGTCCAACCAAGGCCACCGTCTTACAGCCCACCGCCGGAACCGAGATCCCTTCCACCCGCTGCAGATATTGCCCCACCCGATCCAAAAGCAAGCGTTTTACGACTTCAGGATCTCCGCCCACCATCGTGGCGTCAGCCGGCAACCCTTTCACCAAACCGGCGGCCACCGAAGCTTCCACATCATTTTTAACTAGTATTTCCACCAAAGGCGATTGAGATCCTTCATTTTTCGGCATCTGTCCCACTAATTGTTCTAACATTTTCCGCATTTGGACCATTTCTGTTTCCATAGCCGCAATTTTTTTGTCATCCTGCGGCGCTTCCAGCACTTTAGCCACCTCTTCTTCCGAAGATGGGACCGGCACGGGAGCATTTTTTTTCACAGGCAGCGGCGCTGGCGTCGTTTCCAAGGCAGCCATCACTTCCACTACCTCTTTGGCAAAGAAGCCCATGATACCCCCTTTTTTCAAGCGCCGGGTATGGAGAATAACAGCGTCACGGCCCAAGTCTTGTTTGACTTGCGCCATTGCCTCATTGATATTAGGTGCAGTAAACATTTTTACTTTCATTTTATAACCTCACCATACCAAGTGCTTGCACTTCTATTTTTGCTTCCAATTCAGCATAAGAAAGAACGGTCAAGTTAGGCGCCACTCGCTCCGTCAGCTTGCGGAAATACAGCCGCGCAGCGGGACTCGTCAACACGATGGGGTGATAACCCATACCGGTAAGCTTCGGTAATTCACTGGTCAGATTATTAATAATCGCCTGAACAATCTGTGGCTCCAACGAAACAAAAGAACCCTGTTCGGAACGTTGCACCGCCGACGTGATCACATTTTCCAGTTGCGGGTCCACCGTCAGACAAATCAACACGTTGTTGTTCACATATTGACGGGTAATTTGTCGTGCCAGTGCACTGCGTACATACTCCGTCAGCATCTCCGAATCTTTGGTCAACTGTGCATATTCAGCAAGCACTTCCAGAACCGTACCCATATCCCGAATGGACACACGCTCCCGTAGCAGGTTGGCCAAGACTTTTTGCAGCTCACCCATAGATAACAGACTGGGCATTAATTCATCCACCAGCGAAGCATTGGTTTGTTTCACAGAATCCAACAATGTCTGCACTTCCTGACGTCCCAGGATTTCATCCGCATGAATCTTAATAATTTCCGTCAAATGAGTAGCCAAAACTGAAATTGGATCCACAACCGTATAACCGGCCAGCTCCGCCTGTTCCCGGTAATTTTCCTGTATCCAGAGCGCGGGCAGCCCAAACGCCGGTTCTACCGTTTCCATTCCTGGCACCGGATCAACTACTGTGCCAGAATCCATGGCCAAATAGTGATCAAGTAGTAATTCGCCCTTGGCAACCTCGATTCCTTTTAATTTGATGACATAAACGTTCGGCTTTAGTTGAATATTGTCCCGGATACGGATTGTGGGAACAATCAGTCCCAATTCCAGCGCGCACTGCCGCCGAATCATAACCACCCGATCCAGTAAATCGCCTCCTTGGCTGACATCAACCATCGGTATCAAGCTGTAGCCAATTTCCAGTTCCATCGGTTCGACCTGCAATAGAGATACGATATTTTCCGGTTTGCGAACCTCTTCCAGTTCCTTTTCTTCTTCCTGAATAATTTCTGACTGTTCTTCCGAACGGACAGCACGGTACAGCAATACTGCGGTTCCGATCATCAAAGTGGCCAGTGTCAGGAAAGGCATCGCCGGCAGTCCCGGTACCGCTCCCAAGACCAGCAAAACCGCACCGGCAATAAAGAACACCCGGTGTTTGGTAAATAATTGCCGGGTCAGATCATGGCCCAGATTGTCTTCCGAAGCAGCACGGGTAACGACAATACCGGTCGCTGTAGAAATCAGCAAGGCTGGAATCTGATTAACTAAGCCCTCACCGACAGTCAACAGTGTGTATGTCTGGAGGGCCTGCAAAACGTCCATATTCCGCTGCATCATACC
>DATMYQ010000290.1:0-5817 GCA_035560935.1 Patescibacteria group bacterium
CCTTATTTATACCTGGGTACTTTCCATGTTGCAGGGACGAATAAAGACTCAAACAGATGAATCGCAAACATATCTGTCAGTCCGGCAATATAATCCACCACTGTGGTCTGCAGCCCCCAACGTTCTTCCCGGTCCAAATACTCTTGCGGCAATTCCCCGGGATTGGACATAAAATATTCATATAACTTACCAATCACGTATTTCGCTTTTTTACGGTCCGGCTCCAGTTCCGCTGAATGGTAAATCCGTTTGAACATAAACTCACGCAATTCCATCATCGCCGCGTGAACCTTGGCTGACTGCCGAATGTCGTTAAGTCCTTCTGATTTTACGATAATATCAGAAACCATGACCGTGATCATGTTTGAAGGATTGGTTCCCAGGGTTTTAGCAACATTTTTGCTCAAATCCGTCGCTTTAATCATTCCGGCCCGGATCCCGTCGTCATAATCGTGGCACAAATAAGCGATCCGGTCTCCAATACGCACAATTTTGCCTTCGAGGGTAATCGGTATATTGTCTCCTGTATGATTGACAAGTCCATCCTTGACATCGTTGGTTAGATTGAGTCCCTGTCCGTTACGTTCTAAGTACTCCACAACCCGTAAACTTTGTTCGTTGTGATGATAATGCCCAAGAATATCCTGCAACGCATATTCTCCTGCATGACCAAACGGGGTATGCCCTACATCATGGCCAAGCGCAATGGCTTCCGTTAAGTCTTCATTTAACATCAACCCCCGGGCAATCGTCCGGGAAATCTGCGCGACTTCCAAGCTATGAGTCATTCTCATGCGATAATGATCACCTGGAGAAATATAAACCTGAGTTTTATGTTTAAGGCGTCGAAAGGATTTGCTGTGAATAATTCTGTCCCGGTCCCGCTGAAACGCGGTGCGAAATTCACACATCGTCTCTTCCCTGTCCCGGGAAGAGGCACGGCTTTTGGCAGCAAAAGGGGAAAGGATTTTGTATTCCAATTCTTCTGTTCTCTCGCGAATTTTCATCAATCGGCCTCCTCTACTTCTACAGTATACCATCAACAACCTCGCTTTTATATCCTTTTCACCACGCCGCACCGTTAACGAAACTATTTTACAAAAACATTACAATCATATAATAATACAATTATGAAATTGAGGTGTTTGGATTTGAATTCTCGTATTCTTATTACTACCTTCCTGCTGTTGACACTACTGACTGGGACTGTCATTGCTGCACCCGTCATCAGCGCCGATAACAAGTATCTGGATATCAGCACCGGTCTCTACGTATTAAACGGCAATGTCCGTATTGAAACCGGCAGCCGGGTCATCACTGCCGGCCAGGCCAAAGCAAATATGCTTTCTATGGAAGTATGGGGTACCGGCGGTGTTACGGTTACACAGGATGATATCAGTTTCAGCGGTAACCAGGTGTATGTTAATGGGCCTCAGTCGCAAGCACAGATTGAAGGTAATATTGTTTATTCCCGTACCGGATTACAGGTAACCGCCGAAAGCGCTGAATACAACTGGCGCAACCGAACGGCGATGTTTTCCGGCAACGTCCAGGTCACCGAGAATGGTGCGACTTGGACAGCAGACCGCATCAATTATAATCTGGAAACCAACAGTTTTTACAATTAAGCAGGTTTCCGGTTACACACTCAACTCAAAAGGAGAACGTACACTAAACCCTGCCATGGGCATCGTGCACGTTCTCCTTTTTATTGAAATTCGCCCAAGCTTACTGTGAGCCTTCCGCATTCTGCAATTCTTGCTTATTACGGTTGGCGATTTCTAAAATCCGGTTGGCCGTTTCTTCAATCGCCTTATTTGATACATCAATCACCGGACAACCGATTTTATCCATTATTGTCCGTGCATACTCCAGTTCCTGATTGATCCGGTCAATATTCGCGTAATTGTTTTCCGGCGGTAATCCCATCACTTTCATGCGTTCATTGCGAATCCCATTCAGCTTGTCCGGATTGATAATAAGCCCTACCACTTTTTGGGGCGGCACTTCATACAACTGCTCTGGCGGGGAACACTCCGGCACCAGTGGAATATTGGCTACTTTTAATTTTTTGTGCGCCAAATACATACTCAACGGTGTTTTCGAGGTCCGCGAAATACCAATAATGACAATATCCGCCCGACGCAGTCCGGAAGGATTTTTGCCGTCATCATATTTTACCGCAAATTCCACCGCTTCAACCCGACGGAAATAATCCTGATCCAGCCGATGAATCAAACCGGGAGTCAACCGCGGCACCAGACCGGAAAATTTTTGTGTTGCCTCCATCATGGGGCCCATAATATCGACGGTGACAAGATTATACTTATTGGCATGTGTTTCCAATGCCTCCCGCAACTCCGGCGAGACCAACGTATGGCAGATAATGCAGGTCGATTTAGCCGCCTCTTCCAAAGACAATTTGATTTGATCCACGGAATTAATATACGACAGTCTGACGATGTCCAAGTCACCGTCATCAAACTGGCTCGCCGTTGCTCTGGCAACCATTTCCGCCGTTTCGCCCAATGAATCAGACATAGCGTAGATTTTCACTTTACTGGTAATAACAACATCCCCTTTTCTTGCAAATTCATTCGTCAGGTACCATATGGATAATCGTCGTTTTCATCAACGGTCACTTTTGGGGCAACCTTACTATCTCCGGCATCAGTTTTTTTTATCACCTCAATGGTACATTGGCGAAACACAGCCGCTAATGCCCCCAAAGCAGCTAATTGGGGTAAAAAAACAGCTCCGACCGCCCCCATAGCCACCGGTATATCCACTAAAACTTTTCCTTCGTGTTTAACCCGGATTTTTGTCACTTGCCCTTGATGAATCAGCTCTTTCACTTTTTCAACTGCTTCATTTGACTTTACCGTAAATTCCTCTGTCCAGCGACTTTTCCCTTCCCCTTCTAATTCTATCAATGCCGCCAGCAGATCACCCCGGGTTCTTTCCAGCACTTCTTTGGCTTCCCGATACGTGACGCCCATTCGCTCACGAAGGATATCAATTTTCCCTAAATCGATGCCGTCTAACATACTTTTTCCCCCTTCTCATAATCCGTTATCATCACCGGTTTGTTGAATAAACGAAAGGGATTTTAACGTTTTTTCCAAACGACAGCCGAGAAAAGAAAACAAAAGTTGCTCTGCCTGCAGAAAAGTTCCACGACCAACTGAAAAATGCTCTGGCGTACTCAAATTCAAAGATTTCAGTTGTTGAATGAACTGATTCACCGCATCCGGATACGCCGGCAAGTTCCCTGAACAACACTCCGTGCACACAGCACCGCCGGCCGCTGCATGAAAGTAAGCAGGAAACAATAATGGAGCACCACAGATCACACATTCATCACAAACAGGTGAAAAACCTGCCAAGCCTAACAGTTGCCAGGCTGCTGCCTGTGCCACAATCCGTGGGTTCCGCAAGTCGAGCAAAGCAAATGCCGCAATCAACAAATCAAATACCAACGGTTCCGGTTCTCTTTCCGGCCATAATTCGGTTACAATTTCTACCAACATTGATGCTTGCGCCATTTTTTGCAAATCTTCCCGCAATGGTCGAAATGCCTGTTTAACCGCACACTGCTGCACCGTATCCAAAGCATTGCTGTTTTTTCGAAACCCTAAGGAAAGATCCAGCCAGCTAAACGGCTGCAAATACCCCCGCAAAGGATTCTTTCCCCGGCGGACACCATACGCAACCGCAGATATTTTCCCGTACTCCCGGGAAAAAAAAGTCAGCAGCTTATCCGCCTCCCCCCAGTCCCGGGAAATCAACAAAATGGCTTCCGTATCATACTGACGGGCCATCGTTTATCACAACGCTTCCCCATTTTTTATAAGAAGCATACGCCCCTGATCTCTATTCGTATTCACTGCCATATTCCCGTTCCGTCATCGTCGCCTTTACTCTAACAATGCGGAAGCCATTAACAGTCAAAACATGAAACTCATAAGGAGAAATCGGCACTACATCACCCACTTCGGGCTTGCGCCCCAAGACGCCAAAAATATATCCCCCAATCGTATCCTCTTCATGTTCTTCCGTCTGAATGTTCAACAATTCCACGACATCATCCAACAAAACACCGCCATCAAATTCATAAGAACCATCCGGCAAACGTAAAATTTCACATTCTTCTTCGTCATGTTCATCCTGAATATCACCGACAATTTGTTCAATAATGTCTTCCAGCGCCACTAAACCAGCAGTTCCGCCGTATTCGTCGGCAACAATCGCCAAATGTGTGCGCTTGCGACGCATTATCTGTAATAATTCCGCCACGGACATGGCTTCGGGAACCAACAGGACTTCACGAACTACCGATTGTAAATTTTTCTCTGATTCACTATACAGATCAAAATCAATCAAATCCCGAATATGAATCATGCCAATAATATGATCTTTGTCTTCTGCACACAACGGATAACGAGTATGATTCGTCTCCCGGACCGTTTTCATACTTTCTTCGAAAGACTCTTCACAAAACAAACAAACCATGTCCTGACGCGGAATCATAATTTCCCGGGCCAAACGATCAGAAAAATCGAACACATTGTCAATCAGTTTACTTTCCATTTCATCCAAAACACCGCCGCGGTGACTGGCACTGACAATCATGCGCAGCTCTTCTTCTGAATGTGTCAAATCGTTTTCCGGCGCCGGAGCAATCCCAATGGAATTTAAAACCGCACGCGCGGTTCGGTTAAACAATAAAATGATTGGATATCCTAATTTATGAAAACGATACAGGGGCCCTACAGAAAACAATGCCATCCGTTCCGCACGTTGAATAGCTACGGATTTCGGCACCAGTTCCCCAAAAACAATATAAAAAAAGGTAATCAGCATAAATCCGCCCATTATGCTCACGGCGGCACTCAGCCAAGGACCACATGAAACATAATCATTGAAATACGGCTCTATTAATGAAGAAATCGCCGGTTCACCCAACCAGCCCAAGGCCAGCGATGAGAGAGTAATCCCCAGTTGTGTGGCCCCGAGATAAGTGTCAAAATTTCCCAAAACCTGTAACGCCAAAGTAGCACGCTGATCTCCCTGCAGCGCCAATTCTTCTAATCGGGTTCGGCTGACCTTAACCAAAGAAAATTCAGCAACGACAAAAAAGCCATTAAATAAAATTAGTAATAAAGCTGCGCCAATTTTTACCGCGCTAAATAAAGGGGCATCGATAAGGCATCTCTCCCTGATTCTGCAAACTCATGACCAAGATTACCAGTTTATTCATCGGTTCGGGAAACTTCCGGGCTTTTGGGCATTACCGCACCGGCGGTTAAAATATACTGCAAGGCACTCTCGCTGGTCACTTCCAAAGGAATCACATCTTTTTTGGGTACGAAGACATTAACACCAGCCGTTAAATTCAGACTCATAGGAACAAAAACACAAAGATGTTCTTCAGAAAAAGCGGCTGCCACCGGCTCTGACGGTTCCGTCATTACAAATCCTAATGCTTTGACGCCCGCGTGTGGATAGGGGATCAATACCGCATTTTCCAACAATCGTTGCGATTCAAACACGGTAGTGGCAATTTGCTTTACGCTGCTGTAAATAAACTTAACAATCGGAATGGAATCAACCAAGCGTTCGGCGTATTCCAATAACGATTTCAACAACCAGTGAGATGACAGCCAGCCAATCAGTACAATCAGCGCCATCACAACCACCAGCGCCAGTCCGGGAAAATGAACCGGCAAATAGCGCCCCATCAGATTTTCGGTAAATGTGAATACATTCAAAGTAACAAACGCTGTGATCGCAATCGGAACCAATACGATCAAACCA
>DATMYQ010000291.1:0-4013 GCA_035560935.1 Patescibacteria group bacterium
GCCTAAAGTGGGGAATGAAAAATTTGGGATTTTTAAGAATAAAGAGGAAAATATTATTTGTCCGCGAATGCTTTTGCTATATAAGACTATGATCGGATCTGCGCAAGAAAGAGAGGGCATTTTAAGCATGCACACAGGCAAGAGGGCCATGGATAAAGTTTTCAGTGAAGACGCTCGAACGGCGCCGGGAGTCTTAGCTGAAAGCGAGTTATTGACGGAATGTTTGCTGACATTTGAGGCGGATCCGAAACGGAACATCAATCAGCTGATTGCATTATGCGGTGAACGGATGGGTGCCGATTGGACGGTATATTATCGTTTGTATAACGAACGATTTCAGATTTTGGGAGCGTGGCCATTGTCGCCGGAAGTTTCCATTATCGGTGAACCGGAAAAACGACTATACGGAGATTTAGTTCATGATTATCGCGATACCCCGCAGATCCTCCGGGATTGGGATTTGTTGCTGAAGCAGGGGGATGGACCTGTTGCGGGGAAAAAGAAAATCCAGACCTGCGTTGGGCGGGTGGTTGTTCTCAATGAGCAGCCAGTGGGAGCGCTTTGTGCTTTTTATGCTGGCGATACAGAGTTTGATACCGGTCGATTGTGGATGATGAATACGATTACCCGGGCAGTCACGGTGGAGGAAGCGCGTCAACAGGAAATGGAACGGTTGGCGGAAAGCGAACGGCATTTTCGGCTGATTGCCGAAAATGCCAACGCGGTAGTATGGACGATGGATGCCGCAACATTTCGCTTTACTTATATTGGATCCGCTATTAAAAAAATGAGAGGCTTGACGCCGGAGGCGGCTATGGCGGAGCCACTGGAAGCCGCTTTGACACCTGCGTCACAGCAGCTTTTTTATAAAAGCGTGGGTGAAATAGTGGATCGCTATCGGAAAACCGGTGATTTCTATTGTTATCCCGAGAGTCTGGAAATGGAACAGCCTTGTGCGGATGGGCGGATCATTCAAGTCGAGATGAATATTTCCGCTATATTTGATGCGGAGGGAAATATTCAGGAAGTGATAGGAATATCACGGGATATCACGGAACGAAAAGCGGCTGCGGCGCAATTATTGTATCTGAGCACGCATGACACGATGACCGGACTATATAACCGGTCCTATTTTGATACGGAACTGAATAGGGCATCAAGGAGCCGACGGATGCCGGTCAGCATTATCATTGCGGATCTTGATGGGTTGAAAAGGGTAAATGATCAATATGGGCATTCGGAAGGGGATCAACTGATTAAAAAAGCGGCTGCTATTTTGCGACTGGCGTTTCGTGGCGATGACGTGATTGCCCGAGTTGGCGGCGATGAGTTTGCTGTACTGTTATACGAAATGGATGAAGCCGGAGCGGCAGCATCACTGGCGCGGATCAGGGAATGTGAAGCCGCTTATAATGCCAGACAATCCGGTTCGCCAGTGCGATTGTCAATGGGGGCAGGAACCGCTCTGGTCGGAGAACGCATGATTCCTGTTTACCAAGCTGCCGACAATGCGATGTATGCGGAGAAAAGGCGACGCAAGAAAGCGGGATGGTTATGGAACGGACGGCTCAGACGGGATCAATAAATTCTTTGGCGTGGCATTCATTGTGACATACATCACGGTAACACAGAAAAAGAAAGACTATAATGGCACTAGATAGCAAGAACTAAAAAACAAGGAGGCAAAAAAATGTTTTGTTATCAGTGCGAACAAACTGCAGGTGGAACCGGGTGTACAAAAATCGGGGTATGCGGGAAAAATGAAGATATTGCCAGTTTACAGGACACGTTGATTTTTGGCTTGAAAGGAATTGCCGCGTATGCGCATCACGCCCGTGAGCTGGGAGCCCGCGATGAGCAAGTGGACGCCTTTATGCACGATGCGTTGTTTTCCACGTTAACCAATGTGAATTTCAATTTGCAGGACCATGTTGCGATGGCACTCAAATGCGGTGAAATGAATTACCGGGTCATGGAATTACTGGACAAAGCCCATTTGGAAAAATTCGGATCGCCGATTCCGGCTCAAGTGTTTACCGGCACGAAAAAAGGACCGGGTATTTTGATTACCGGCCATGATTTACTGGACCTTGAAGAACTATTGAAGCAGACGGAAGGAACCGGAATCAATATTTACACTCATGGTGAAATGCTGCCGGCGCATGGCTATCCGGCCCTGAAAAAATATCCTCACTTGGTGGGTAACTTTGGTACTGCCTGGCAAAACCAGAGGAAAGAATTTGAAGAATTTGGCGGCTCTATTGTCGTGACCACCAATTGTGTCATGCCGCTGACGGAGAAGACGACTTACGGCGACCGGATTTTCCTGCGTGGTGTAACTGGGTTGCAAGGGGGAACTCATTTGGCGGATCGTGACTTCTCAGCGGTGATCGCCAAAGCCAAAGCGTTGCCGGAACTGGTGGAAAAAAACGGCGACTACGTACTGGTTACCGGATTTCACCACAACGTGATCCTGAGTTTGGCTGATAAAATAGTTGCGGCGGTAAAGGCCGGCAAGATCAAACGCTTCTTCCTGATCGGTGGTTGTGATGGCGCCAAACCGGGACGAAATTATTACACCGAACTGGCGCAAAAGGTACCGCAAGATTGTGTCATTTTGACAGTGGCCTGTGGTAAATATCGTTTTAATCATCTGGATTTTGGTGATATTGACGGCATTCCCCGGTTACTGGATTTAGGACAGTGCAACAATGCGTACTCCGGCGTGCAGGTTGCGCTGGCCTTGGCCAAAGTGTTTGGCTGCGGCGTAAATGATTTGCCGTTGTCCATTGTTCTTTCTTGGTATGAGCAAAAAGCGGTGGCCATTTTATTGTCGCTGTTCCATCTGGGTGTGAAGAATATTCGGGTGGGCCCGACACCACCGGCGTTTATCACTCCTAATGTACTGAATGTTTTGGTGGAAAATTTCGGTTTGAAGCTGATCACCACCCCGGAGGAAGATATGAAGGCCATGCTGGGATAATTTCCCGTAAAAAAGATAAACGATAACAGAAATAACGAATTAACGCCCGGTCTCACCATAGCGGTAGAGACCGGGCGTTGCCATTATGACCAAATAAATTGTAATGGTGCTTGTGTTAAGCAGGAGTTTCCGGTAGATAAAAATGCCGGACATAGGACAGGCTCTGGTCCAATTCGTAGATCAGCGGTACGCCGGTGGGAATTTCAAATTCCATAATGTCGTCCGGGCTGATATTACCGAGAAATTTGGCCAAGGCCCGCAGGCTGTTGCCATGGGCGGCAATGACGATACGCTGTCCCTGACGTATTGCCGGCGCGACTGCTTCGTGCCAGTATTCCACGGCTCGTATCTCGGTGTCGCGTAACGATTCCGCCAGCGGGATCCGTTCCGGGGGAACGGCGGCGTAACGGGGATCATGCAATGGACAGCGAGGGTCAGCGGCAGTGAGCGGCGGCGGCTGTGTGGCGTAGCTGCGCCGCCAGATCTTGACCTGTTCGTCGCCGTAGCGGATCGCCGTTTCAGCCTTGTTCAGGCCCTGAAGCGCGCCGTAATGACGTTCGTTTAGTTTCCAGGATTTTGTTTCCGGGATCCAGAGCTGATCCATTTCTGCCAAAACCAAGTGCAAGGTGTGGATGGCCCGCTGTAAAACCGATGTGAAAGCCAGATCGAACTGATAACCGGCATCTCGTAGCAGCACACCGGCCCGGCGGGCTTCCTCCCGTCCCTGATCAGAGAGGGGAACATCCGTCCAACCGGTAAAACGGTTGGTGAGATTCCAGTCACTTTGGCCATGACGAATAAATACCACATGATGGAGGGCGGGCTGGCTCATAGAGTACCTCCTTGCTAAATGCGGTTTCTTTTCTGAGTCCATTGTATATTCAGGTTGTGAATCTGACAAGTCATGGCGATCGCTTATCACTTGCCGTGATGAAAGAATATCCAGTATATAAAAATAGTAATAAGAAGGTGTTTGTATTGCTGTGAGTGTACATTACCAGGCGGAACAACAGTAATAATGGACAAAAAA
>DATMYQ010000292.1:0-4986 GCA_035560935.1 Patescibacteria group bacterium
TAATTAACAGGCAAGCAGGTATAATGAAATTAGACCAGAAATGGTACTCTCCCTTTCAGGAAAAGAGTGATCGTTATGTTAAACAAAACTTGTTTTGAAGATTATTGCTGCTACGACGAATACTGTGATTATGATCGCAAAGAAGCAAAAGAAAGTAAGGAATCCTCATCATTTCTCGATGATCCGTCTAATGTATATTTAGCGATTACGCTGGTGCTGATGGCGGCTGTCGTGATTGGTGCTTTGTTTGCCGGACTGCCGGTTGGCGGAGAATCCGTTGCCGATCCTCTTCTGTTCAATTTTTAGCACTTTAGCAGTCTGGATGTCAGTGAATAAGAATATCCTGTCAAAACAGGCCGTTAAACGGTCTGTTTTTTTGTCTGCATTTAAGAAAAAAGTTAATGCCTTGAAAAAAGTTCAGTGCATTTTTTCCGCGGTTATAAAAAACTATTTCTGTATATAAGCGATAGAGAGGGAGAAAAAATGGGTTTTTCTGTGAATTTCATGGCCAACCGAACAAAGAACAAAGGAATTATCTTTCGTCTGTCGTATATTATAGAGCAAAAGCAAAGGGGGCTGGGATGGACGTGGCGATGCACTATTGGACAAGAGAGGACCTGAGTCAGCATAATTCGGCGAGAAATCCCTGGTTTAATATTTATGATAACGGCAAGACGGACATTGGCTTTGAAAATGAAAAAATGGACCGGCTCAGTTTGCAGGAAAAAGGGATGCTTGCTCTCATCCGACAGTGGTTGTGTCTACATAAGAATTTGACGAAAACGGAACGGGAAGAACTGATCAAGTTGCTAACGAACGAGCCTGCAGAGAAGTTGAACATAAAAAACGCGGAGAATTGTCGGTGAGCATAAAACCGTGATATAGTAAAGGTATGAGAGCAAGGTTGGCTTAAGTAACAGAAAACGCCGGAAATGGTTGCCGCATACCGGTGGTTGGCTAGAAAAGGTGGAAACAGGATTTGGATAAAATTATTGAAATGGTTCAACAATGGCCTTACCTGGAAACGTTGCCTGACAGGATTGGCCGGTTTGTTTTGAGTCGGGAAATGCGGGTTGAAGGAACAAGATACTGCGTTTTTTCTTATCATTATCAGGAAAAATATCGTTCGTTTTATGTTGTATACGATAAAGCCACCAAAGATTTTATGGCGAGGGTTACTGTTGGATTGACCGAATATTGTGATGTTAACACCATAGCGGTTAATCTGGAAAATTTAGAAAAATTACTATCCGGGAATATGGAAAAAACTTTATTGAAATTAAGCGATTTTAATGTGACCTCTTTATGCAGCATTTGCAGAGAAAAGCAGATTGTTGAATGGGAATACGGACACTCGCTGCCAGAAAATGTTGCCGGCTTTGAATTATATATTCGACCGGCGGAACCGGTACGAATGCTCAATGGCTCCTACGCAGTACTGGATTACAGCAATTTTGACACGGAAAGCAACCTGATTGTATATTATAATATTTTCCGGGATGAATTTTTTGGCGAAATTCGAATTCGGCGTACGCCGGAAAGTACAACACGGTTTGATGCCAAGACGTTGCCGGAACTTGAAGAGCAGTTGCAAAAACATCTGATTCCTGTCTTGGAAAATATGAACAGTGGAGTTTGAGGCAATGCGTATGCCGGGCAGAGGTAAAGGAGCTTATCAAGACAGGAGGAATTGCGTGTGGCCAGAATTTTGATTTGTGATGATTCCGCTTTTATGCGGATGATGTTGAAAAAAGTGTTGATTGATAAAGGGCATGAAGTAGTGGGCGAAGCCGGGAATGGAAAGCAGGCGGTACAGTTGTATCGGGAATTTACGCCGGATTTGGTTACGATGGACATCACCATGCCGGTTATGGATGGGCTGGAAGCGATGAAATGCATTCGTGAGGCTGATACTCAGGCGAAAATTATTATGGTGACCGCCATTGGCCAGCAGGAAGTTGTTACGGAGGCAGTGAGAGCCGGTGCCGCGGATTTCATCGTGAAACCGTTTAATCCGGAGTTTGTCATTGAAATCATTGAAAAAGTTCTAAACAACGTGAAAAGAACGTGAAATCTATCATTATGGTACTTGACGACACTAGTCAGCTAGTGTATAATCATTTTTGTCGCTGTGGATCTTTATAAAGAATACTAGCGGGCAGGCTCGTTGTAAGGAAAAGAAATAATTGACAAAAAAGTTATGTTAGCATATAATCGTATATGCAGTTTGTAAAGGCCCGGTGGTGTAGTGGTTAACATGCCGCCCTGTCACGGCGGAGATCGAGGGTTCAAGTCCCTTCCGGGTCGCCATTTATTACGCCGCGGTAGCTCAGTCGGTAGAGCAGAGGACTGAAAATCCTCGTGTCGGCAGTTCGATTCTGCCCTGCGGCACCAGTTTATGCGGAAGTAGCTCAGCGGTAGAGCATCGCCTTGCCAAGGCGAGGGTCGCGAGTTCGAATCTCGTTTTCCGCTCCAAATTCGGCGGCATAGCCAAGTGGTAAGGCAGAGGTCTGCAAAACCTCTATTCCCCAGTTCAAATCTGGGTGCCGCCTCCAACGATTATTACTTACCATCTATATAGGTGGTATTTACTTTTATTTACCTAGACGGTGCAAAGTGCGAATGTATGAGGCACAAAAACTGATATGCGGGTATGGTGGAATCGGCAGACACAACAGACTTAAAATCTGTCGGGATTCGTCCCGTGCCAGTTCAAGTCTGGCTACCCGCACCAAATCTATATCCGGTCTACACCGAGTAGTCCGGTTCGAAACAAATAAAAAACTTATCTAAGGCCAGCTTCCGAGATATTGTCGGAAGCTTTTTGTATATTTTTCCGAAGCTGACATAAAATATAAACTTTGCGTTATCCATGATGCTTCGACTGTTTAATTTGTGTTATAATATCCACGTCAGGCATAGGTTGAATGATGTAACTTATATGATCCGCTGCCTGTATGGCGCTTTTTTGGGGGTCGGCGGTCGGAGGGATCGGTAAGAAAATGATTTGCCGGATCGTGGTGATATGGTTGCTGGTAATGACTATGGTGAATCCAATCGGATATGGCAATGAAGGCTTTGCAAACCACCATCTTGTGAGGGTTAACGATATTGATCCCACGATACTGGTGGATTTGCGGTACGCATCGACGAATAATTTTACCGGACAGAGAATATATGCCTGCAACGTCTGTTTGTTGAAACCGGAGACGGCTGTCCGTCTGGTGGCGGCTAATCAGGAGTTTGCCAAAAACGGTTACCGAATTAAAATTTGGGATGCTTACCGGCCGTTGGCGGTGCAGAAGCTTTTCTGGGATTTGGTGCAGGATGAAAACTTTGTTGCCCCTCCGTCCAGAGGATCCCGGCACAACCGGGGCGGTGCCGTGGATGTGACGCTGGTGGATACCAACGGAAGAGAACTGAATATGCCTTCGGCTTTTGATGATTTTTCAGCACGGGCGTTCCGGAATAGTCCGGAAATGACAGCGGTGGCCCGGCAGAATGTAGAATATCTGACCCGTGTGATGGAGCAGCATGGTTTCTGTTCCATCGACAGCGAATGGTGGCATTTTGAGGACCGGGAGGCTGTGAATTTTCCGTTGCTGGATATTGACATGGAATCTTTTGCGGTACCTGATGTTCTGGCGCGCCTATCGCGTGACCAATGCCAGGCGTTGGTTATCAGGGAAAAACAATCGGGTGAGGTACTGGCAAGGGCCGTTGCCTGGGAAAAAACACCGACCGGATGGCAGATGGCGATGGGTGAAACCGATGCTGTGATCGGGAAAAACGGGTTCGCGGATCTGGGTGAGAAACAGGAAGGTGACGGTAAATCACCACGGGGAATTTTTGCGTTAGAGACAGCTTTTGGTTACGCATCAGCCGCAGCGACAGCGATGCCGTACCGGCAAACTACGGCCGAAGATTATTGGGTGGATGATGTGGCTTCGCCCGATTATAACCGGTGGGTTCACCGGAGTCAGCCACCGACAGGGTCCTTTGAACGAATGAAACCGGACAATCATCTGTATGAATTTGGCCTTGTGGTGGAATATAACACGCGGCCGGTGGCACCTGGCAAGGGCAGCGCGATTTTTGTGCATGTCTGGCGTAAACCGGGTTGGGGAACTGCGGGATGCGTTGCATTTTCCCGGGAGGATATGTTGCGGTTGCTGGCCTGGCTTGACCCGATGAAACGACCGGTGATTGTGATGGGACTATAGGCAGATCGTTTTGGTCGCCGTAAGGCGGCAGCGACAAAATAAACCATACCGGAAAGGATGTTGGAGTATGAAAATATTTATTGATACGGCGAATATCAGCGACATTAAAAAGGCGAATGATCTGGGTGTGATCCGGGGCGTGACGACAAACCCCTCGCTCATTGCCAAAGAGGGCCGCAATTTTCAGGAAGTCGTCAAAGAAATATGTGCTATTGTTGATGGACCGATCAGCGCGGAAGTGATCAGTCTGGAAGCGGATAAAATGGTGGCAGAAGCGCTGCCGCTGGCAACGATTCACCCCAACATCGTCATTAAAGTGCCAATGACGGCGGAAGGTTTGAAAGCAACGAAAATTCTTAGTGCCAAAGGAATCAAAACTAATGTTACGCTGGTTTTTTCCTCCAACCAGGCGTTGTTGGCCGCGTCGGCCGGAGCCAGCTACGTCAGTCCTTTTGTTGGACGGCTGGAAGATATTAATGAGGATGGCATAAAGGTTGTTGAAGAAATTGCCGAGATTTTTGATATCCACGGTTTTCAGACAGAAATTATTGCCGCCAGTATCCGCAACGTACGGCATGTGACTTTGGCGGCGCTGGCTGGCGCTCATATTGCCACTTTGCCATATCCGGTCATTGAACAAATGATTAACCATCCGCTGACGGATGCGGGGATTAAACGCTTTTTGGCAGACTGGGAAACGGTGAAAAATAAATAAGATAGACCTTGTCATTGCGCAGTACATGAACAACAACCACTACAAAGC
>DATMYQ010000293.1:0-5953 GCA_035560935.1 Patescibacteria group bacterium
AGTCAATAATGGTCAAATAGTCAGAAATAATTAGCTTACCTATGATTTCGCCACCTATTTTCATAAAATCGCTTCCTATGAATCGATATAAGGTCAGAAAAAGTCAAACAAGATTCCCCTTTGCCGGTCGCATTTGCTATGATGAGACTATAAACATACTCATGATCCGGAAAGTCTATTCCGGCAAATAAGAAATGATAGTATGCAGGGAGGTTATTTATATGGCAAAAGTAGTAGGTATCGATCTGGGAACCACCAACTCGGTCATTGCGGTGCTGGAGGGTGAACGTCCCGCCGTTATCGCCAACACCGAAGGCGGACGTACGACACCGTCCGTAGTGGCTTTCCGCGATAATAACGAACGCCTGGTAGGCCAGTTGGCCAAACGTCAGGCAGTTCTCAACCCCACCAAAACCTTCGCTTCGGTTAAACGGTTTATCGGCCGCCGGCCAAACGAAGTCACCGATGAAATGAAACTGGTTCCGTATCAGATCACCACGGGGAACGACATGCTAAAATTCCGCGTCGACGACAAAACCTTCGCCCCGGAGGAAATTTCCGCGCTGGTACTGCGCAAATTGGTTGATGACGCCGCCAAATATCTGGGAGAAAAAGTGACGGATGCCGTCATTACCGTACCGGCCTATTTCAACGACGCCCAACGCCAGGCCACCAAAGACGCCGGCCGCATCGCCGGCCTGAACGTGCTACGGATCATCAATGAACCCACGGCAGCGGCGTTGGCCTACGGCCTGGATAAAAAACGTAATGAAACCATTCTCGTCTTTGACCTGGGCGGCGGTACCTTTGACGTCTCCGTCCTGGAAGTCGGTGACGGCGTGTTTGAAGTCAAGTCCACCCACGGTGACACGCACCTGGGCGGCGACGATTTTGACAAAGCGTTGGTCGACTGGCTGGCCGCAGAATTTAAGCGGGATAACGGCATTGACCTGTTAAATGACAAACAGGCGCTGCAGCGTTTGACCGAAGGCGCGGAAAAAGCTAAAATTGAGCTATCAACCGTCACAGAAACTTCTGTTAATTTACCGTTTATCAGTGCCGACGCCGCCGGGCCGCGCCATTTGGACATCAAACTGAGCCGGGCCAAGTTCGAGGAACTGACCCGTCCGTTGGTGGAACGCTGCCGGGAACCGGTGGAAAAAGCACTGGCCGACGCCAAGCTATCCGCCAAAGATATTGATGAAATCATTCTGGTGGGCGGCTCTTCCCGGATTCCGGCGGTGCAGCGGCTGGTCCGCTCCCTGACCGGCAAAGACCCCAACCAAAGCGTCAATCCCGATGAGGTTGTGGCTGTGGGTGCGGCCATTCAGGCCGGCGTCCTCAGCGGCGAACTCAAAGACGTGGTGCTGTTGGACGTCACGCCGCTGTCGCTGGGAGTCGAAACCCAGGGCGGTGTCATGACCCGGATCATCGAACGCAATACTACCATTCCCACCCGTCGCAGCCAAGTTTTCAGCACGGCGGAAGACAATCAGCCGGAAGTGGATATCCACGTACTCCAGGGTGAGCGGGACATGGCCGATAACAACCGGACGCTGGGCCGTTTCAAACTGGGCGATATCCGGCTGGCACCCCGGGGTCTGCCGCAGATCGAAGTCACCTTTGATGTCGACGCCAACGGCATTCTGACCGTCAGCGCCAAAGACACCGGCACCGGTCGCGAACAGTCCATCACCATCAGCGGTTCCAGCAATCTCGACAAAGCCGAAATTGACACCATGGTCGCCGACGCCACCAAGTTCGCGGCGGAAGACAAACAGCGGCGGCAATGGATCGAACTGAAAAACGAAGTGGATTCTCTGTATTATCAAGCCCGCAATTTCTATAACGAGAAAGGCACTTCCCTGCCGGAACACATCGGCGGCCGGCTGAACGCCGCTTTGAGCGCCGCCCGCGACGCGACGGAGCAAAACGCCGAACCGACCCGGTTGCGCCAGGTGAAGGAAGAACTGGAACAGGCCTATTCGCAGGCCTGCCAATGCCAGCCCACTCCGCCGGAGCAGGAAGCGTTCCGGACCGGTGCCGGTACACCGCCGCCGGCCGCGCAGCCGCGCGACAACGTTGTCGACGCCGAATACGAATAACCGATTGGCCACGGCAGGAACGTTGCCCATACTTCCTGCCGTGGCATAATGAATGGCGGTCCCTGGCCGCAGAAAGCAAGGTGGTGAACCTTCTATGAAATACATCGACTACTATGAAATTCTCGGTTTGGAGCGGACGGCGACCGAAAAAGAAATTAAACAGGCCTACCGCAAACTGGCCCGCAAGCATCACCCGGATTTGCACCAGGGTAACGCCAAAACAGCGGCGGAAGAAAAATTCAAACAGATCAATGAAGCCTATGAAGTGCTGAGCGATCCTGACAAACGGGCCAAATACGACCGCCTCGGCGCCGCCTGGCAGTCCGGTCAGGAATTCGATCCGCAGGGAGCCGGCGGCAGCGGTTTCCATTATCAAAACGCCAATGTGTCTTTTGAGGACATGAACGGCTTCGGCTTCAGCGATTTCTTCGCCTCGATTTTCGGCCAGGATTTCGCCCGCAGCCACAACGCCGGTCCGCAGAGCCGGCGAGGCCATCCCGGTGAAAGCGTGGACGCGGAAATCGCCCTGACCATCGAAGAAATGATCAACGGCACCGAAAAAGATTTGCGCCTCAGCTCGCCTAATGTCTGCGCCGCCTGCGCCGGTCGCCGCTTCACGGCCCAGGGAGTTTGTCCCGTCTGCGGCGGTCTGGGAACCACCGAGGAAACGAAGACCGTCAAGGTCAAAATCCCCGCCGGCCTTTACCCCGGCGCCGCGCTGCGGCTGAAAGGACTGGGCGGCCGCGGCTACGGTGACGGCCCGGCCGGAGATTTATATCTGCACATTCTGGCCGCTCCCCATCCCGCCTGGCAAATTATCGATCAAAAAGATCTGGAAACCGATTTGACCATTTACCCGGAACAAGCCGCCTTGGGCGACAAAGTCGCCGTCCCCACCCCCTACGGCGCCGTGCAGGTAAAAATTCACGCCGGCGTTCGCGCCGGGCAACGGTTGCGGCTAAAAGGCAAAGGTCTGGGACCGCCAAACGCTCCCGGCAATTTGTATCTGCGGCTGATCATCGACCTGCCCGGGACACTGTCCCCGGCGGAACAGGAATTATACCGTCAGCTCCATGAGTTGCGCCAGCACGTTTAACCGGACGGAAGGAGTTTGTTATTATGAATCAAGATAAATATACGCAAAAAGTCACGACCGCGCTGCAGGAAGCCCAGCAGTCCGCCGCGCTGCACTATCATCAGGAATTAACCACCGTACATCTGGCCCTGGCTTTGGTCCGGGAGCCGGATGGCGTGATCGCCTATGTACTGTCCCAACTGAATATCGACCCCCGCCAGTTAAAATCCCGTCTGGAAGAGACGCTGCAAAAACAGCCGGTGGTACGGGGCGCGGAAACCACGCTTCGTCCCAATACCGCCTTTGTCCGGGTTTTGGCACTGGCTGAACAGTTATCCGGCAAAATGAAGGATGAATACGTCAGCGTCGAGCACTTGCTGCTGGCGTTGGCCGACGACGGTGACAGCGCGGTGGTTCAGATCTTCAAGGAAAGCGGTCTGACCCGCCATCGCATGGAACCGGTGGTGGCCGCCTTTCGTCAGGGCCGCAACGTCACCTGTGACAATCCGGAAGAAAGCCTGCAGGCGCTGACCAAATACGGCCGGGATCTGACCGAGCTGGCCAGCCAGGGAAAATTGGACCCGGTGATTGGCCGGGACGACGAAATCCGCCGGACGATCGAAATCCTGTCCCGGCGCACCAAAAACAATCCGGTGTTGATCGGCGAACCCGGCGTCGGCAAAACGGCCATCGTCGAAGGTTTGGCCCGGCGGGTAGTGGCCGGTGACGTACCGGAAAGCCTCAAAAACAAAACTGTCTACTCCCTGGACATGGGCGCGTTGGTCGCCGGCGCCAAATACCGGGGAGAATTTGAAGACCGGCTGAAAAACGTACTGAAGGAAATTGCCGAATCCGACGGCCGCATCATTCTGTTCATTGACGAACTGCACACCGTGGTGGGCGCCGGCGCCGCCGAAGGCGCCATGGACGCCGGCAATATTTTAAAACCGATGCTGGCCCGGGGCGAACTGCGCTGCATCGGCGCCACCACCCTGAATGAATACCGTAAGCACATTGAAAAAGACGCCGCCCTGGAACGGCGTTTCCAGCCGATCATGGTCGATCAGCCGGGCGTGGAGGACACCGTCTCCATCCTGCGGGGCCTGCGGGAGCGGTATGAAGTCCATCACGGCGTCAAGATCAAAGACGCCGCTTTGGTGGCCGCCGCTGTTCTGTCCGACCGCTACATCGCCGACCGGTTCCTGCCGGACAAAGCCATTGATCTGGTGGACGAGGCCGCCGCCCGGCTGCGCACCGAGATCGAATCCATGCCCGGCGAACTGGACGAGGCACTGCGGCGGGTGATGCAGCTGGAAATCGAAGAACAAGCGCTAAAAAAAGAAACCGATACCGCCTCCCAGGACAGACTGGCCCGTATCCGGGAAGAGCTGGCCGAACGGCGGCAACAGGCGGATTCGCTCAAAGCCCAGTGGCAGGTGGAAAAACAGGGTATCCTGCGGTTGAAAAATCTCAAACAGGAACTGGAAAATACCCGTACCGCGATGGAAGCCGCCGAACGGGCCTATGATCTGAACCGTCTGGCCGAGATCAAGTACGGCCAGTTGCCGGAACTGGAAAAACGGCTGAAAAATGAAGAAGAACTGCTGGCGCACAAGCGCAGCCACAAAACTTTATTAAAAGAAGAAGTGGACGAAGACGACATCGCCAGAGTAGTCAGTCGCTGGACCGGCGTTCCCGTCACCCGCCTCTTAACCGGCGAGCGGCAAAAATTGTCCGGCCTGCAGGAACTTCTTCATCAGCGGGTAGTGGGCCAGGCCCCGGCGGTGCAGGCGATCAGCGAAGCCATCATCCGCGCCCGGGCCGGCATCAAGGACCCCAACCGTCCGATCGGCTCGTTCATCTTCCTGGGTCCTACCGGCGTGGGCAAAACGGAACTGGCCAAAGCCCTGGCCGAAGCCCTGTTTGATGACGAACGCAATATCATCCGTCTCGACATGAGCGAGTACATGGAAAAACATGCGGTGGCCCGTCTGATTGGCGCCCCGCCCGGCTACGTGGGTTACGATGAAGGCGGCCAGTTGACGGAAGCCGTTCGCCGCCGCCCCTACAGCGTCCTATTGCTGGACGAAGTGGAAAAAGCCCACCATGACGTATTCAATATCCTGCTGCAAATCCTCGACGATGGCCGTCTCACCGACAGCAAAGGCCGCACCGTGGACTTCAAGAACACCGTGATCATCATGACTTCCAACCTGGGTTCCGGCGAAATTTTGAACAACGATTTCGACACGGCCCGGGAACGGGTGCTGGATTTATTGAAAAATTATTTCCGGCCTGAGTTTTTGAACCGGATCGATGATATCGTCGTGTTCAACTCCCTAACCGAGCGCCAGGTGACCGATATCGCCGCCATTTTGCTGAAGAATCTGGACCGGCGGCTGCAAAAGCAACTGAACATCAGCCTGACCTGGGATCCGGCCGCATTGGCACTGCTGGCCCGGGAAGGCTACGATCCCCACTTTGGCGCCAGACCCTTGAAACGTTTGATCAGCCGTCTGGTGGAAACGGAGCTGAGTAAAAAAATCATTGCCGGCGAAGTCCCTGACGGCAGCACCATCGAATTAACCGGCAAAGATGGCCAAATGAATCTGCAGATTGTACTGGACTCCGAAACAGCGCCTCCCCAGTAGCCGTTATCAGACTTTACTTCATCGAACCCCGGATCGTCCGGGGTTCGCGTTTTTTTTCACAATTATTTTCTACCTACAGGAAAACCGCCATTCTTGTCGAAATATTATAAATGGTTTAACTA
>DATMYQ010000294.1:0-4220 GCA_035560935.1 Patescibacteria group bacterium
ATATAAGGGTAGAAATGATAGAGTTGCGACGAAGGAAGCATTGGTAGTATTTGGAGAATGTAAAGTAACAGCAGAGCGGGTGGCATACACATTGGAACGAAAATTGAGTGACCGTCTGGCGGCGATTGCCGCATTCGTGCCACCAGGAACGGTGATTGCCGATATCGGAACCGACCATGCCTATTTACCGATTGCGCTAAAGCAAACCGGAGTGATTTCAAGAGCGATTGCCGGTGATATTCATGAAGGACCGTATCTTTCGGCGCGGATGGCGGTGGAGCAGGCGGGTCTGACGGATTCTGTGCAGGTCCGAAAAGGTGATGGATTGGACGTAGTGTCACCGGGAGAGGTAGATATCGTTGTGTTGGCAGGTATGGGGGGCGGCACGATGGTTAAGATTCTTGAGGGCCGGCCGGCAGTCACCCGCACATTATCGGGAATGGTTCTGCAGCCGATGATCGGCGCGGCGTTGCTGCGGCGCTGGCTAAACCGAAACCACTGGCGTATCCAGAAAGAAAATTTGCTATGGGAAGATGATATTTTGTATCAGATTATCGCTGTGATTCCGGGGACTCCCTTACCAATGGAGCCGATCATGGAGGAAATTGGTCCGGTTCTTTGGGAGCAGCGTCATCCGTTGCTGGCCGATCATTTAGAATCCCTGCTGGAACATACGAACCGGGTACTGACATTGATGTCCGTCAGTGAAGAGGCGCGCAGATCTGATAAATACCGATGCTTGGCACAGCAACGGCAGCTATTGGAGGAAAAACGACAATGTCTGTAAAATGTCAGTGCATCATGGATGCCATGGAAAAATTAGCTCCGTGCTATTTGGCGGAATCCTGGGATAATGTGGGGCTGCTGCTGGGAGAGCCACAACAGGAAATCCACCGGGTTCTAGTGGTTTTGGATGTGGATGACCATGCGGTGGAACTGGCGTTACGTGAGAAGGTACAATTGCTGGTTTCCCATCACCCGCTGATTTTTAAAAGCTTGACGGCATTACGGACTGACACACCAGTTGGCAGACGACTGGCGCAGCTGATTAAACAGGATATTGCGGTTTATTCGGCGCATACCAACCTGGATGCCACTGTCGGTGGAGTCAACGATGCCCTAGCCAGAGCGTTGCGGCTTAGTGACGTAAAACCGTTGGACATCAGCTACCGTGAACCCTTGGTGAAATTAGTCGTCTTTGTTCCGGTCACCCATCGAGAAATGGTTTGGCAGGCAATAGCAGACGCAGGTGCGGGACACATTGGCAACTACAGTCACTGTTCGTTTCAGACGACGGGGGTGGGAACTTTTTTACCGTTAAACGGGGCCGTGCCGTTTATTGGCCAGTTGGGAACCGTGGAAGAAACTCAAGAGGTGCGTTTGGAGACAATTGTTCGGGAACAAATGGTTTCCCAAGTTGTTCAGGCCATGCGTGCCGCCCATCCGTATGAAGAAGTCGCATTTGACGAATATCCGTTGCGCAATACCGGCCAGACCGCCGGCCTCGGCCGGGTGGGAATTTTACCGGATGCACTGCCGTTTGAAGATTTTATTATTCACGTTAAGCAAGCCTTGAAGTTGCCCTGGATCAGAGTGGCCGGAAAGTGCCTGGAACCAATCCGCAAGGTAGCTGTGTGTGGCGGTAGCGGCGCGGGATATATTGCAAAAGCTTGGGCTGCGGGGGCGCAGGTACTGATTACTGGTGACGTAAAATACCATGAAGCGCAGGAAGCCGCAGCCACAGGCCTGGTGGTTTTGGACGCCGGTCATTTTGCCACAGAATATCCGGTGGTTGCGGAAGTGGCTAGCTATTTACGGCGTCAGGCGGCAGAAGAAGGCTGGGGCATTACCCCGGAAGCGATTTTGAATGATGGGGGGCAGACGGATATCTTTGTGGGAATGTAACCAGAAATAACCGGGGAGTGGGATTATGCAGAAAAAGATGAACATTTTATGGGACATGCAGCAAATTCGACAGCAGAGAGCGCAACTGATTGCCAGTAAAAAAAACTTGGATTCTGCGGAAATAAAACGGATCTGGCATCAGATTAATCTGCTCAAACAGTCGGTAGCCGCAGACGAGGAAAGTTTGCTTTGTCTGGAAAAAGTTTGTGACCGGCAGGAAACAGATTTGGCGGAAGTGCGCGCAGTTTATGAGGACAACAGTATAAAATTGAATAGCGGAGACCTTATGGATGCCGGCAAAATGGAGCTGCTTCGGCAGAAATGTGAATGTATCATAAATGATATCGGACAGCGGGAGGCAGAAAAGGCAGGCAGCCTTGACCAATGCGAAAAATTAATGGTCAATATCATTAAACAAAAACAGATGATCGCGGACCGGAAACAAGAGCATGCACGAAAACAGCACCAGCTTGTACAGGCATTAAACATTATTGATGAAAAAGTTTACGCGCTGGATGAGAAATATAAATCGTTGCTGTCCCGTCTGGATGCTGCGATTGTTGAACAGTACCGAGAAATGGAGAAACGATTGACAACGCCAGTGGCGATGGTAAACAATGGCGTTTGCGGCGCCTGTCAGAAACCCATGCCACAGGGAGGGAATGTGGATGTTCTGGGAATTGAACGTTGTCCGGAATGCGGGCGGATGATTTTTTCAGAATGCGGTCCAAGTACAGTTTCCTTATAAGCAGGAGGTTTTGACATGTTAGTATCTTTTAAAGTGGGCGATAAAGTCAGTCATGTCGCTCTTGTAAAAATGCAAAAGATGGGTTCTACGGCCACGGGCGGCGTTTTTGTACGCGGGAGTATTCAGGACAATAGCGGAATCATGAATTTTATATCCTTTTCTCAAGATATTGCTGATTTTTTTAAAGAGAATACTGTATCGGTTTTGCAGGTTGCCGGAACCATCCAGGCCGACCGGTATAGTCAGGATGGTGCGCGTCAGATGATGCTGGAACACGTGGGCCTTCCACCGGAAGAGGTTGATTTGTCTCATCTGATTCCATATACGCCCCGGGATATTGGCGAATATCAGCAAAAATTGCAGTCGCTGATCGAATCGGTAACCAAGCGTCATTTAAGCGAACTGTTGCGGGAAGTATTCCAGGGAGAACTTTTTACCCGTTTTTCCAAGAACCCGGCGGCTATGAAACATCATCATGCTTATATTGGCGGGCTTTTGGAACATTCGGTGGACGTAGCGGGTATGGCGCGGGCCATGGCGGCGCAGTGCGATGGCATTGATGTGGACTTGGTTATCACAGGCAGCTTATTACATGACATTGGTAAAATTAAGGAAATATCGCCGGATATCGGCTTTGAATATACAGATGTGGGCCGTTTTGTCGGACACTTGGTACTGGGCGCCATGATGGTGGAAAAGGCAATGGCGAAAGTGAAAGACTTTCCGCGTCAGGATGCGATGGAATTGATGCATATTCTCCTTGCTCATCATGGTACGGTCGACAAGGGATCTCCTGTTGCCAGTTCGACCAGGGAAAGCCTGATTGTTCATTATGCTGATGAAGTCAATGCGGTATTGAGCCAGTTTGTGCAACCGGATCTCGGCGAGAAAACGGAGTGGCAATATAACAAAATGCTGGGACATCAGATTTTTGTCAGAAATAATAGGAGCTAATGAAAAAATTACCGTTTTCAAATAGCTAAAATGTTGACGGGCCTGAAGTTTTATGATATGCTACATTCCGGCGTTGAGTAAAAAAGATGATCGCGGACGCTGTTGCGTTCGAGGAAAGTCCGAGCTCCATAGGGCAAGGTGCTGGATAACGTCCAGCGAGGGCGACTTTAGGGATAGTGCCACAGAAATAAACCGCCGGGCACTAATTGCCCGGTAAGGATGGAACGGTGCGGTAAGAGCGCACCAGCAGCCAGGTGACTGGCTGGCTAGGTAAACCCCACCTGGAGCAAGACCGAATAGGGAAGGGATGATGCTGCCCGCGGAACCTTCCGGGTTGTGTCGCTAGAACCGTCAGGCAACTGCCGGTCCAGATAAATGATCATCGCCGTGAAAACGGAACAGAACTCGGCTTATTGATTACTCACGCCATTTTACTTTATATGACGAAATGATAAACAAAGACCAAAAGGTACTTTACGCTCTGCGTAAAGTACCTTTTTTGCGGTGCAGGAAATGACAAGCGGCTTTGGTTTGGAAAAAATGATGGATTTAATTCGTTTTTGATAAATTATCATGGCAAAGTACTAGGCAAATGATTTTTTTTTGTTATAAT
>DATMYQ010000295.1:0-5385 GCA_035560935.1 Patescibacteria group bacterium
ATATAAGGGGATGTTGTGATGAAAACTAAAAAAAATGTATGGAAAATGATGTTGACCGTTGCCCTGGGGATGATGCTGGCCGTGGTCTTTGCCGGCTGTTCTTCTTCGACCGACAAGAAACCGGCGGCAAATCCGTCCGGCGCTGCCGCCACGGATGAAAGCCTGGCAAAAATCAAAGCCAAAGGCAAATTGGTGGTCGGGATCAATGCGGAATTCGCTCCGTTTGAATTTCATGCGATGATCGACGGCAAAGATACCATCGTCGGTTTTGACGCGGATGTGGCCAGAGAAGTCGCCAAAGACATGGGCGTAGAACTGGAGCTCAAGGAACTGTCGTTTGACGCCTTGCTGACGACGCTGCAATCCGGGCAGCTGGATGTGGTTATCTCCGGCCTGTCGGCCACCGAAGAACGTCGCAAGAGTGTTGATTTCTCCGATACCTATTATAAAAGCGCCCAGGTCCTGCTGACCACCAAAGGAAATGTGGAGAAGTTCAACACGTTTAATGACATGAAAGGCAAAAAAATAGGCATCCAGCTCTCATCCCTGCAGGACAAGCTGATGGATTCCTTAATGCCGGACGGCAATTATACAAAAATTGAAAGCATGAACACTCTGTTTCTTTCTCTTAAATCCAACCAAATTGACGGCATTGTGACCAGTCAGGTTGTCAGTGAGATGGCCGTTGCCGCCAATCCGGAATTTGCCATTGCTAAAAAAGTGGTTATTGATGATTCTTCGCTTAACAGTCCGGGCGTGGCGGTGGCCATGCGTAAAAACTCAGCCGCGCTGCAGGCGCAGATCAGCGCTACGGTAAAGCGTCTGAATGATTCGGGACAGATGCAGAAATATGTGGATGCCGCCTGCCAATTGGCGGGAACAACCCAGAAAAAATAACAAGCTCGTAGCATGGGGACAGGAGAATCGTTATGGATTTCAGTTTTGCCGGTCAATATATGCCGATGTTTTTTAACGGGATCAAGCTGACGCTGATCATTTCCGTCACTTCCATCGGATTGGCCACTGCTGTCGGGATTTTGGTTTATCTTTTGAAAACTTCCAGCCTTGCCATCGGGAAAGCATATCCGTTCCGCATGGTTGCGTTCGCTTTTATTGAAGTGATGCGCGGGACACCGGTATTGCTGCAGGTGCTGGTCGCCTATGTGCTGGTCAGCATGAGCCCGTATTCCGCCAGCCTGCCCAGCAATATGGCGGCGATGATTGCCAGTATTGTGGCGATCAGTCTCAATTCCAGCGTGTACATTGCTGAAATTGTTCGCGCCGGCATACAGTCGGTGCCGCGGGGGCAGATGGAGGCGGCCCGTAGTTTGGGGATGCCGCATTTTATGGCTATGCGGGAAATTATCATGCCTCAGGCGATAAAAAATATTTTGCCGGCCATCGGCAATGAATTTGTCGCCGTGATCAAGGGATCTTCTATGGCTTATGTCCTGGGGATTGCCGAACTGACCTTCAGCGCCAAAGTGGTGCAGGGCGCCACGTACAAGGGATTAGAGCCGCTCCTGATTTCCGCTATGTTTTATCTGGTGCTGACGTTCTCCCTGGGCCGCCTTATTGGTTGGGTGGAAGGGAGGATGAAAGCCAGTGATTCGCATTAAGGGATTATGCAAAGATTTTGGAACTCACCGGGTACTGAACGGGATCACCACGGAAATTAAAAAAGGCGAAGTGGTGGTGGTCATTGGTCCTTCCGGTTCGGGGAAATCTACTTTTCTGCGCTGTATGAACCTCCTGGAAATGCCTACGGAGGGAGAAATTATTGTAGAGGGAAATAATATTACCGATCCCAAAGCGGATATCAATAAATACCGTACTAAACTGGGCATGGTATTTCAGCAGTTTAACCTGTTTCCCCATAAAACGGTCATTGAAAACATTATGGTGTCACCGATTATGGTCAAGAAGATCGCCAAGGAAGACGCTTACAAAAAAGCCGTCTCCCTGCTCAATATGGTCGGGCTGGCTGAAAAAGAAAATGCCTATCCGGCTTCGTTGTCCGGGGGACAGCAGCAGCGTATCGCCATAGCCCGGGCTTTGGCCATGGAACCGGACGTCATGCTGTTTGACGAACCGACCTCGGCGCTGGACCCGGAGATGGTGGGCGAAGTGCTCAGCGTGATGAAAGATTTGGCCAACGCGGGGATGACTATGGTCATCGTTTCTCACGAAATGGGTTTTGCCCGAGAAGTGGGCGACCGCATTTTGTTTATGGACCAGGGAGAAATACTGGAAGAAGGCTGTCCGGAAGAATTATTCACTCGCCCGCAGCATGTCCGGACGAAAGAGTTTTTGTCCAAGGTGCTGTAAAAATTTCCCGGTGTATCGCAAGGCGATGGCCTTAACGTTGTTCTGAATAGAAACAGTATTGTTACAACAAATAAACGGCCGGAAGAAGGATATTCTTCCGGCCGTTTATTTTGTGAAAACAGGTGGTTGCTAAATGGAATACACCCGGTCGGCGCTCTCAATGACCGGATCGGTATCGGTTTTCATGACTTTATCCAAAATCAGCCGCTCGAAATAGGTAAAACTGTTGTCGCGTACCCGCGGTCGCGCCAGTGTTATTTTTTTATCCAGCGCAATCTTCCCTTCTTCAATCAGCACCACCCGGTCTGCCAGATACACGGCTTCGCTCACGTCATGCGTGACTAAAACAACGGTAAAACCCTGTTCTTTCCACAGTTTCTCGATCAGTGCCTGCATGTTGATTCGCGTCAGGGCATCCAGAGCGCCCAGCGGCTCGTCCAACAGCAGCAGTTTGGGTTCACCTGCCAGGGCACGGGCCAGGGATACCCGCTGCTTTTGGCCGCCGGATAAAACGGACGGCCATTCCCCGGCTTTGTTTTCCAGGTCCACTTCTTTTAAAGCGCTCAGGGATTGTTCCCTGCTTCGGTCTTTGGACCCTAAGGCGACATTTTCCCACACTGTTTTCCAGGGAAGCAAGCGGGCTTCCTGAAACAGATAGCGAACTTCGGGATTGATTTTTTTTACCGGCGCATCGTTTAACGTGATCTGACCGGCGGTGGGAATTTCCAAATGGGAAATGAGGCGCAGCAAGGTGCTCTTGCCGCAGCCGCTCTGTCCCACCAAGGCGACAAATTCTCCGGGTTCGACAGTAAGGCTTAAGTTCGTCAATACCGGAGCATCACCAAAACATTTGCTCAGGTTTTGTATGTTGATTGCAAATCCTTTTATTTGTTTGCTCATCTTGTTCTCCTGCTATCCTTTTCTAAAATTGGCATGCCATCTCAGAACCCGTTGCTCAATCAGGCCGGCCGCGAAATCGGAGATGCTGCCCAGCAGCGCATAAATAATCAGGCTCAGCACGATCACATCCATCAGCATAAATTCTCTGGCGTTGGTGGCCATAAAACCGATGCCGGATTTGGCGGCAACGGTTTCGGCAACAATCAGAGTCAGCCACATGCGTCCGAGAGACTGGCGTATGCCAATCATAATTGAAGAGAGTGAACCGGGGAAAATAATGTCTTTGAACAGCTCAAACCGGCTCAGACCATAGGTTTTTCCCATTTCAATCAGGGTACTGTCCACATAACGGATTCCGTGGAAGGTATTGAGATAGATCGGGAAAAAAGTTCCCAGGGAAATCAGTACGACTTTAGCCGTTTCGCCGATGCCGAACCAGATGAGAATCAGCGGCAGCATCGCCAGATGCGGTACGTTGCGGATCATCTGGATGGGAGTATTCAGGATTTTTTCCGCCAGCAGGAACTGCCCGTTCACCACGCCCAGCAGAAAGCCGATGAGGCCGCCGATGACAAAACCGGCCGCTGCCCGCAGGGTACTGATTTCAATGTTTTTGGCCAAGGTGCCGTCTTTGACCAGCCGGATGACGGCGTCGACAATATCGGCCGGGGGCGGGAACAAACTGGCGCTGCTTTGTCCCAGGGTCATAAAATACCAGAAGATCAGCGCAACGAAGGGAATGCTCCAGGAAAGGAACAGATCAGTTACTGCAAATTTATTCTTCAAAGGATCCACCTCTTACCCTAATACTTTTTGAACTGGCCGATTTCCGCGTCAAACGAGCGATCGAAAATTTTACTGATATCAATTTCACCCTTTAGCAGTCCCAGTTTGATAAAGGTATTGACGATATCCTGTTCCGAAGCAATGGTGGCTTCATCGACGGGAACCATGACCGTTTTCGTTTGCTGGTTTTCCTCGTTGAACTGGCTTAAATACTCTGCGGTTTTTTGGTTAATCTGGGGAGCATACTGCGCGGCCCATTGGTCAGGATGCTGGCGGGCCCATTCATTAGCCTCATGAAAACGCGACAGGTAATCTAAAATCGCCGCGTGTTTTTTCGGATCCTGGATAGCTGCCGGAGTGGCATACCAGTAAAAATCACCGGAAAGAATGCCGGCGGCCGACTGTAAGGTGACCGCGCCCTTGGCATGAGCCGAACGGATCGCATTACCGTAACTGGCGAGCGCATCGACTTCTCCGGTCAGCAGGGCCGACAGTCCATCGGAGGTCGACATGGCGATAGCGTCCACATCACCCCAGGCAAGACCGGCATTCTCCAACATTTTGGCTAAAAAGTAATGCGCCGTGGTGCTCTTTACATAGGCAATTTTTTTCCCTTTCAGATCTTTCACCGATTTAATCGGGGAATTGGCGGGAACAACCAGTTCCTGCAACAGCGTGGTCGATTTTTTTGTGGCGATAATCTTGAGATTGCCACCGTTGCGTGACTGGGAAGCAAAAATAGGCGGAATCTGACTGCCCGTGCCCAAATCAATCTGATTGGCCGCCATCGCTTCCAGTACGAGGTTGCCACCCTGCATAACGTGGAACTCCACCTTGTACGGCGTTTTGTCCAGACCGGCGGCAACCAGCATGGCCTGGCCGTTTTTGGCTTCCGCAGCGCCGATTCGCAATACCACTCCGGACAGGTCTGCGTCGGAAGCGGGCGTGACGGCTGCTTTTTGGTTCTTATCCGCGTCCGACTTCGAATTTCCGCAACCCAGCAAAATAAACGGCAGTAATAACATCAGGAAAACTAACACTACTTTATCATTTTTCATTGCATTCACCTCTTCATTAAATGTAGTCATTTCTATGGGCGTAACCTTGCCTGAACTGAATCCGCAAATGGAGTCAGGGATTCACCACCTTTACTTTGAAATGGCAGAGCATTGGCTGTTTTCATCAGTTGGCTATAATATAAACGGCAGCTGATGTTGCGCTATATTACATAAAACACAAAAAAACTAGAGACCAATTCCCGCAGGGAATTGGTCTCTAGTTTTCTAGTCGACCAAAGTAAACTGCATATAGAATAAACGATATTGCTATGTTTGTCAATATTTCTGTGTAATAATGGAAGAAGGCGTCTAT
>DATMYQ010000296.1:0-22549 GCA_035560935.1 Patescibacteria group bacterium
TCCTAGCAAACTGTGTTAATAAAAGCGATGAAACTACCGGTAACCGTATTGCTGTATTGGCTTTGCCGGTGAATCGCAATATTTTCAATAGGGGGGGGAACGATGACGGGAAATGATATGAGCCGGGAGCCAATGTTGGAAATGTTTTTGTTTGAGTCCACCCAGATGATTGAACAGCTGGAGGAAATCATTATTCGTTGTGAAAAAAGCCGTAGTCTGGAACCCCGGGATGTCAACGAAATTTTCCGGATTATGCATACCGTCAAAGGGGCGGCGGCGATGATGATGTTCAATAATATTTCCACATTGGCGCATTCATTGGAAGATTTATTTTTTTTCATTCGGGAACAAAAGGAAATGGATATTGATTTTGACCTGCTTTCTGAACTGTCTCTGGCATTTGCGGACTATACCCGTAATGAACTGGCAAAAATTGAAGCCGGTCAAAGCACGGAAGTTGGGCCGCCGGAACAGATGGTTGCCAAAAACAAGGATTGCCTGGAACAGATGAAAGCTTCCTGCGGTGCAGTAGCGGAAGTAGCGTCGGCGCCCAAATCGAAAACGATGTTTTATATCAGCAAATATGAAACTGCACCGGGAAAAACGCTGCAACGTTACCAGGCCCGGATTTATTTTGATGAAGGCTGCTTGATGGAAAATGTCCGGGCGTACACTGTGATTAACAATTTGAAGGATATCGGTAATGATATTTTGTTTTTACCACCGGATATCATTGACAATGATGAGACGGCGGATACCATCAGGGAAAGCGGTTTTTTTGTTACTTTTACTTCCGGGGAAGAATATGCGGATGTGGAAAAAAACTTAAGCCAGACCGCATTCTTGCACCGACTGGAACTGGAGCAATTGGATGAAACGGAAACAGCGATGGTCTTACCGGAAGCGGTGACGCCGGAAAAACGGCAGATTTCACTGGAAGATATCCGGGAAGTGGCCAAAAGCGGCAAAACGGATGACCCGGAGCGGGAAGAAGTTGGCGGAATGGCAGCTGCCGGCGGAGCACGCCACCAAAGCGTGATCAGTGTCAGTATCCGGAAACTGGACACGCTGATGGACTTGGTGGGCGAGATCGTGATTTCCGAAGCGATGGTCACCCGTAACCCCGGAATTAACGGACCACAGTTGGAACATTTCAGCAAAGCGTCCCGCCAACTGCGGAAATTAACCACTGAGTTGCAGGATATCGTGATGTCGATCCGAATGGTGCCGGTGGCCATGACTTTTCAGAAAATGAACCGTCTGGTCCGGGACATGGGGAAAAAGCTCAATAAAGACGTTGAACTGGAAATAATCGGAGAAACAACCGAGGTGGACAAAAATATTATCGACAATTTGTCGGACCCGTTGATGCATCTTATCCGTAATTCAATGGATCATGGTCTGGAAACGCGGGAGGAGCGGGAAGCTGCCGGCAAACCGCTGAAAGCAAAAATCACACTGGAGGCGCGCAATGTGGGGGGCGAGGTGTGGATATTTGTCCGGGATGACGGTAAAGGCCTGAAACGGGACGTCATTTTGGAAAAAGCCCGCTGCCGGGGGTTGGTGACCAAAGCGGACAGCGAATTAACGGATAAGGAGATTTATGCTTGTATTTTATTGCCCGGATTTTCTACCAAAGAGAATGTCAGTGAGTTTTCCGGCCGGGGTGTGGGTATGGATGTGGTCAAAAAAAATATCGAAAAAATTGGCGGATCTATTTTGCTGGAAAGTGTACCGGGGCAGGGAACCGAGATTTTGCTTAAGATACCATTGACGCTGGCGATTATCAATGGTATCGAAATTGGTGTGGGACAATCCCGGTATACTATCCCTACTACCTCCATCACCGAGTCTTTCAAGGTGGATGACAAGGATGTGATTGCCGACGCGGACGGGAATGAAATCATTATGGTCCGGGGTCAATGTTATCCGGTTTTGCGGATTCAACGGATGTTCAATCTGCGCAACGGGGTCAACGCCATTCGTGATGGGATTATGGTGATGATTGAATACAATGGCAGGGCGGCTTGCCTGTTTGCTGACCGGCTGATTGGCGAGCAACAGGTGGTCGTCAAAGCTTTGCCGACTTATTTGAAAAAAGTGAAAGGTCTGGCGGGTTGCACCATTTTAGGAGATGGCAGTATCAGCCTGATTCTCGATATTAATGGGTTGTTCAACCAAATTGCATAAAACAGGAGGTGAAGAAACTGATGATGGATCATGCCAGTGTGCTGGAGGAAATGGAGGAAGACACGCAGCGAGGGAAATATCTTACTTTTTCCGTCGGGAGGGAAGAGTACGGCATTGAAATTCGTTACGTCACCGAAATCATTGGCATCCAGGAAATCACCGAAGTGCCGGAACTGCCAGACTACCTGAAGGGAATCATCAACCTGCGGGGAAAAATTATTCCGGTTATGGATGTGCGGATGCGGTTCCGGCTGGAGGCAAAAGAGTACAATGACCGTACCTGTATTGTCGTGGTCGACGTGGGCGAAATCGCAGTCGGATTGATTGTGGACCGGGTATTGGAAGTATTGACCATCGACGATGCGGATATTGTGGCACCACCGGGAGGAAAGAGCGGTTTCCACAATCGGTATGTAAATAATATCGGCAAAACAGGAAAAAGCGTG
This sequence comes from Patescibacteria group bacterium, assembly GCA_035560935.1. GTDB lineage: Bacteria > Bacillota > Negativicutes > Sporomusales > Sporomusaceae > DATMYQ01. Next base: position 2,637 of record DATMYQ010000296.1, read on the forward strand.
AAATTATTACTTGACTGTCAAAAATTAATTCAGGAAGAAAACGGATATGATTTGCCGGGATGAAAGGAAACAAGAAGCCGGTAAGGGATCTGATTTGAAAAAGAAAAATGAGAAGGGGGCGGAGTTTTGTGAAATGGTTGGATGATATGAAAATCAGTGTGAAACTGCTTAGTAGTTTTATTCTGATTGCCTTGATTGCCGGAATCATTGGTTTTGTCGGTGTAAAGAGTATTCAGGAACTGGACACTAGCGATACGATTATGTATGAAAAAATGACCGTGCCCATTGCTCAGCTAAGTGCGATTTCCACAGCGTTTCAAAGGATGCGGGTCAATCTGCGGGATCTGATTCTGGCTTCCAGTCCGGCAATGACCCAGGATCAGCTTAAACGTATTGAAGAACGCCGGCAGGAAATTGAGAAGACTCAGGTGGAATTTGAAAAGAATATTGTCTCCAAGGAAATGAGAGATACCTTTACCGTTTTCGTACAAGTGAATAAGGCTTATAACAAAGTACTGGAGCAAATTACCGATTTGGCACGGCAGCAAAAAGATCAGGAAGCGCGGGATCTGATTTTTGCGTCGGGGAAATACGCGCAGGATGTCCAGGATGTCATTGAAAAAATGGTGGAGATGAAACGGACGGAAGCCGACAAACGTTCGGACGAAAACAGTCGGCAGGCCAGCGTGATTTCCCGGTTGATGATCGGTTTGATGGTCGGCGGTATGGTGCTGGCCATCGTTCTCGGTTTATTGATCACCCGGGCTATCAGTAAACCGGTGAACCAACTGGTGGTGTATGCGGATCAACTGGCGGAGGGGAACGTTGCCGTGGATATACAGACGGAGCGCCGTGATGAGATCGGCATTCTGATGCAATCGTTCGCCACTATGGCTGCCAATATCAAACAGTCGGCGCTGGCAGCGGAACGGATTGCCGACGGCGATCTGTCAGTGACGCTGCAGGTTCGGTCCGATAAGGATATTTTGTCGCAGAGCCTGAAGAAATGCATTGCGAATATTGGAATGCTGGTGACGGACGCGAACATGCTGGTGACGGCGGCGGTGGAAGGACGCCTGGACACGCGGGCGGACGCGGCGAAACATCAGGGAGATTACCGCAAAGTTGTGGAAGGGGTCAACCGGACGCTGGACGCGGTAATTGGTCCGCTGAACGTGTCGGCGGAGTATGTGGACCGGATCTCGAAAGGGGATCTTCCGCCGAAGATTACCGATAATTACAATGGCGATTTTAACGAAATCAAGAACAACCTGAACAACTGTATCGATAACGTTACCGCGTTGGTGACGGACGCGAACATGCTGGTGACGGCGGCGGTGGAAGGACGTCTGGACACGCGGGCGGATGCGGCGAAACATCAGGGAGATTATCGCAAAATAGTAGAAGGGGTCAACCGGACGCTGGACGCGGTAATTGGCCCGCTGAACGTGTCGGCGGAGTATGTGGACCGGATCTCGAAAGGAGATCTTCCGCCGAAGATTACTGATAATTACAATGGCGATTTTAACGAAATCAAGAACAACCTGAACAATTGTATCGATAACGTTACCGCGTTGGTGACGGATGCGAACATGCTGGTGGCGGCGGCGGTGGAAGGACGTCTGGACACGCGGGCGGACGCGACGAAACATCAGGGAGATTACCGCAAAGTTGTGGAAGGGGTCAACCGGACGCTGGATGCGGTGATTGGTCCGCTGAACGTGTCGGCGGAATATGTGGACCGGATCTCAAAAGGAGATATGCCGCCGAAAATCACCGACAATTATAATGGTGATTTCAATGAAATTAAAAACAACCTGAATAACTGCATTGACAATATTAATGCACTGGTCAGAGATGCGGAATTGTTGTCGGCGGCAGCGGTGGACGGAAAGCTTTCCACGAGAGCCAATGCCGGAGCGCACCATGGCGACTATCGCAAGATTGTGGAAGGAGTCAATTCCACGCTGGATGCGGTGGTGGAACCGATCAACGAAGCGGCGAACGTGTTGAAGAAAATGGCACAGGGGAACCTGCAGCAACGGGTGCAGGGAAATTATCGGGGCGATCATGCGGAGATCAAGCATGCCATGAATGAAACACTGGAGGCGCTGGAGGGATATGTCAGCGAGATATCCAGCGTATTGGGAGAAATGGCAGCCTCGAATTTGAATGTCGGTATCAATAACGAATATCGCGGCGATTTTGCCCAGATTAAGGACGCGCTGAATTTAATCGTCGCCAGCTTTAATGACGTTTTCAGTGAAATTAATGGCGCTTCGGACCAAGTGGCAGCAGGTTCAAGGCAGGTATCCGACGGTAGCCAGGCCTTGTCCCAGGGAGCCACAGAACAGGCAGCATCCATTGAGGAACTGACGGTTTCGATTAGCATGATGGCGGGGCAAACCAAAGAAAACGCTGTCAATGCCAACCAGGCCAGCACCTTGGCGATGGTGGCCAAGGAAACTGCGGAACAGGGTAATGTGCGAATGAAGGAAATGCTGAAATCGATGGCGGAAATCAACGAATCGTCGGCCAATATTTCTAAAATTATCAAAGTGATTGACGAAATTGCGTTCCAGACCAACATTTTGGCGCTGAACGCCGCAGTGGAAGCGGCCCGGGCCGGTCAACACGGCAAAGGTTTTGCGGTGGTGGCGGAAGAAGTACGGAACCTGGCGGCCCGTAGTGCCAATGCGGCCAAAGAAACCACGGCGTTGATCGAAGGGTCGATCAAAAAAGTGGAAGGTGGGACGGAAATTGCCAACGGTACAGCCCAGGCACTGGATGAAATTGTCAGTGGTGTGACCAAGGCGGCCAACCTGGTGGGTGACATTGCCAGTGCATCCAACGAACAGGCTACGGCCATCGCAGAAGTTAACAAGGGGATTGAGCAGGTATCTAAGGTGGTACAAACCAATTCTGCCACCGCGGAGCAAAGCGCTGCCGCCAGTGAGGAATTGTCTAGCCAAGCCGCTTTACTGAAAGAAATGATTGCCAAATTCCGTCTGAAACGGGGTGGAAGCATGGCAACACGTGGCGCCGGCGATATGATGGACGGTTATGACGGAGGCCGCGATATGACGCAGCGGAAGCCGGCAAGAAATTACGGCGGGGCGTCTGCAGCGCGCCCGAAGCCAACGATATCACTCAATGATACGGAGTTTGGTAAGTATTGACGGCGTATGCCGGGAGTTTCGATAATTGACGTCATGGGGCACAGAGCTTAGGTTTGCCAGCCCGCGTTCTGTGCCCACTCCCCAAAACATGGCGAATTTGTGCGGGCCGGAAGCGAGGGAATGATATTGCTGGCAATTAGCGATCAGGATTTTAGTTTACTGACGGATTACGTAAAAAGAAACTTTGGCATTAATCTGTCACAGAAAAGAACGCTGATCGAAGGACGGTTGAGCAACCTGGTACTGGAAAAAGGCTTTGGATCTTTTGCGGAATACCTGCAATTTGTGTTTAGCGATGCCAGTAGGTCGGAAATCACCGTTTTGCTGGATAAACTGACGACAAACCACACTTTCTTTATGCGGGAAAATGAACATTTCTGGTATTTTCGGGATCAGGTACTGCCTTATTTAAGATCAAATGTTAAAAGCAGAGATTTACGCATTTGGAGTGCCGGCTGTTCCACGGGGCAGGAGCCGTATACCCTCGCGATGCTGATCGCGGAGTTTTTGGGCGCAGAGAAATCTGTCTGGGATGCCAAAATATTGGCCACGGATATTTCTTCCTCTGTGTTGCAAACGGCGGCGCAGGGATGCTATCCGGCGGACAGTCTGAGTGATATACCGGCTTCCTGGAAATTGAATTATTTCCGCAAGCCAAGCAAGGACTGGTTTCAGGTTACCGAGGCAATAAAAAAAGAAGTGGTGTTTCGGCGATTTAATCTTATTGGGAGTGAATTTCCATTCCGGCGGAAATTCCACGTGATTTTTTGCCGGAACGTCATGATTTACTTTGAACAGCCGGTAAAGATGAACTTGGTGCGAATGTTCCATGAGTTTACCGAACCGGGCGGGTATTTGTTTTTAGGGCTTTCCGAAGGGCTGGGACGTCACGAATCGGAATATGTGTCGGTTATGCCGGCTATCTACCGCAAACGGTGAAACGGCCGGAAGCATAGCGGCAGCGAGAGGGGCACGGAAATGGAGGATGGAAAGCTAGCAACATTCCATGCGAATCCGGTCAGGCGGGGGCGGGAAGATTTGCAGCGTCAGATTGCTTATTTTCGTGATAATCAATTATTGCGGGACGCTTTTGACGCCACCGGCACCATGCTGATGATCCTGAATGATTGCCGCCAGGTGATTTATGTCAATAAGGCGTTTGCCCGGGAATTGGGAGTGGCGGATGAACTGCATTTGTTGGGAAAAAGGCCGGGTGAGGTGATTGGATGCCCGAATGCGACAACGGAGCCGTGCGGTTGTGGCGCATCGCGGGCGTGTCGTGACTGTGCGGCGGTCAACCTTGTGTTACAGGCGATTGCCACAAACGCCGGGTGCACTGGCGATGTGGTTTTGACAGGCAGCGACGGCTCGGCAAGAATCCCGTTTCAGTTTCATATGCAGGTTCATCCGATGTGCTCAGGAACCGACAGTTTCTTCGTCGTCTCTCTCGTTGATGCCAGTGACCAGGCCCGACGGCGCGTACTGGAAAGAGTTTTTTTTCACGACATCACTAATACCACCGGAGCGTTAAAAGGAATCATCGGCCTGTTAAAGGAAGAGGCCGACGGAGAATTGAAAGACAATATGGAGTTCATTGAAAAGGTTTTTCAGGGGCTGTTGGATGAGATACTTGCCCAAAAGCAGTTGTTGGAAGCGGAGAGCCAGGAATTGACGATTGTCCGCGAAATTTTTTGCTCTGAGGACATGCTGAACGAAGTAAGCCGTTTGTATGAATGGCAGGACATCGCAAAAACAAAACGGGTGAAGCTGGATCCGGGCAGCATTTTTCAGGAATGTGTCAGTGACTGTCGCCTGGTGAAGCGGGTTCTGGGGAACATGGTGAAAAATGCTTTGGAAGCTGTGCCGGCGGGAAGCTGTGTCTGGCTCGGGTGTCAACCGCTGGGTACCGGGTGGTTTAAATTTTGGGTTCATAACGAAGGCCATATCCGTGAAGACGTACAATACCGGATATTCCAGCGTTCATTTTCAACCAAAGGCCGCGGCCACGGCCTGGGGACATATAGTATGAAATTACTGGGAGAACGATATCTGGGAGGAAAAGTTGGCTTTGTGTCGGAAAAAGACCGGGGTACGACGTTCTTTCTGATACTGCCATGCGGCGAATCTTTGGGCATTGTTGACACTAAGCTTTGAACCGGCGGTTTGGACGAAATCCCCTCAGGATTTTCACCAGGAAAAGGAAGGAGCGGTGTTCAGGATGAGGGCGTTGATTGCGGAAGATGACCTGGCCAGCAGAATTTTCCTTAAGAAACTTCTCAGCAAATATGGTGACTGCGATGTGGCAGTGGACGGACTGGAAGCCATTGATGCGTATTTGATGGCGTTGAAAGAACAGCAACCCTACAATTTGATTTGCCTGGACATTATGATGCCGAAAGTGGACGGACTGAAAACCTTGAAAGCCATAAGGGACATTGAACAGCAGAACGGCGTCAGCGAGCCGGACCGGGTCAAAATCATCATGACGACCGCGCTTAACGACACGGAAACAATTATGGCGGCCCGCGAACTGGGCTGCGAAGGATATGCATGGAAGCCTATTGAAATTGAGAAATTTCTGGAAGTACTGCGGACGCTGGCGGTGATTTCATAAGAAGGGAGTGCCGGGGAAGCGAGAGAAGAGGTGAAACCCAATGAAACGCTTGGTGGGGGCACACGGGCATCTGGGACCCCATCGGACAATGCATAATGAACTGCGCCGTCACGTAGAAAAAAACCGGCGGTTAAATGCGATACTGCTCAGCATTGGCGAAGGAGTGATCATCAGCGATGCGGGTGGCGAAGTGAGTTTTTTGAATGAAGCGGGTGAAATTATCACCGGGTGGCGGCAATGCGAGGCGGTGGGACAACACATCGACCAGGTTTTGCAGGCTGTGAACAAGGAAACCGGCGCGCCGGTGGCCAGCTTTTTCAGCCGGGTTCTCGGCGGGGCCGGCAGTGTGGGTGTACCTCAGGATACGGTGGTGGTGGCCCGGGATGGCCGGAAAAAATATATATCGGTTAACGCTTCACCATTGAAACTGGAGAACCATGCGGTCAGCGGTGTGGTGATTATTTTCCGGGATATTACCCGAATCCGGCAGGCGGAAATTGAGGCTTTAAACAAAAAGATGAAACTGGAGGCTATTTTTCAGGCGGCGCCGGTGGGAATGCTGATTGTTGATGAACAAAGATGCGTCCGGCAGGCGAATGAGGCAGCCCTGCAGCAGGTTCGAAAAAGCCTTTTGGATCTTTACAACCAACCGTTCGGTTTTGCTTTTGACTGCGTAAACAGTTTGAAAGGTGCCGGTGAAATCGGTTGCGGGCATCAAAGCGTCTGTGACGAATGCCTGGTAAAAAAAATGCTGGACCGGTGTTTTCGGGATGGCATTGCCGGTGAAGAACAGGAAGTATGCCAGATGGTATTGCAGGATGGGGAAGTGCGCGAGGTGTGGTATTATATGAGCGCGGTTCCGGTGTATACCAGTGATGAAAATCAAATGCTCATGGTAGTGCAGGATATTACGTTGCGCAAGAAGACGGAACAGACGCTGCGGGAAGCCAAAGAAGCGGCCGAAGGCGCCAATCGGGCGAAAAGTCAGTTTCTGGCCAATATGAGTCATGAAATACGGACGCCGCTCAACGGTATTGTCGGTATGCTGGATTTGACGCGGCTTACTGATCTGGATGGTGAACAGCAGGAAAATTTGGACATTGCCAAAGGCTGTGCGGAAACGTTACTGGGAATCATTAACGACATTCTTGATATTTCGCGGATGGAAGCAGGAAAACTGACCATCGTGAATTCCGATTTTGATTTGCGACGGCTGATTTCTCAAACAATACAACCACATATTATACGTTGCCGGGAAAAAGGACTGGTTTTCCAATGGCATGTAGCCGCTAATTTACCACAGATATTGAATGGCGATTCTCAGCGGTTGCAACAGGTGTTGAACAATCTGTTGAGCAACGCCATCAAGTTTACTGACGAAGGACAAATCTGCCTGGCTGTGGGTGGTGGGGGCAGCGCGAGGGATACCGGTGATCAGGACTTGGCCGGCAGTGTTGGCTCCGCAGCGGAACACGGTGACAATGAACGGATGTACGTGATTTTTACGGTGCTTGATACGGGAATCGGCATTGCGCCGGAAGATTTGCAGCGGCTGTTCGAAAATTTCAGCCAGATTGACGGTTCCTATACCCGCAAACATGGCGGCACTGGATTGGGTTTGGCAATTTCTAAACAGTTGGTGGAACTAATGGGGGGAAAAATAGGGGTAAGCAGCGAAACGGGCAGGGGCAGCACGTTTCACTTTTCGCTGCCGTTATTGCCGGTTGCGGTGGCACCGCCGCAACGATTGACAGAGTTTCCGGCGCCGTCACGTTCTGACTGGCGTATTTTGGTGGTGGAGGATGACCGGCTCAATCAGACGGTTATCCAACGAATGTTGGTGAATCAGGGATATCAGGTGGATCTGGCGGATAATGGCGCACAAGCGCTGCAACGAGTGGGAAAAAATTGCTATGATTTAATTTTGATGGATATCCAGATGCCGCAAATGGATGGGTTGGAAACTACGGCCCGTATCCGACAACTGCAGGCGCAAAAGAAGGAATATTCGCCGATTGTTGCCGTCACTGCTTATGCGCTGCAGGGTGACCGGGAAAAATTTCTGGCGGCCGGCATGGATGATTACTTGGCCAAACCGGTGCAAATGCAGGAACTATATCAGGTAGTGAAAGAAACGGTGGAACGAATTCGCCGTTCTGAATGAATGGATAGCTTTACAGTACAATCACAGCGGAGTATCATGGGAATAACGAGGTTATTGCTAACTATATGGAGGCAGTGATGGATAAAACATTTTTGCGACGCAAAGAAAAAGTGTTGATTACGGCGATCGAAGTGTTGGATGAGAGCGGCGTCAACGGCATGACCACCAAGGAAATTGCCCGCCGCCACGGGATAACGGAACCGGCCATTTATAAGCAGTATGATGGAAAAAAAGAAATTATTCTGGCGATTCTGGAACAGTTTGCTGTTTTTGATATCATGATCAAAGATACTATTGTCCAACGTGACATGGGGGGGCGGGAAGGCATTCTGCATTTTGCCCGCTCTTATCTGGAGTATTATCAAAATTATCCGCAAATCGCTACGCCGTTGTATTCCTTTGATTTGTACCGCTATGATCCGGATACGCGAGATTTGATGCGCCGGATTGTGCAAAACAGACAGGAAACCTTGATGGAACTGGTGGAACGGGCGCAGGCCGCCGGTGAAATTTCACGGGTGCTGGACCAGCGAATGCTGGCTGATCTGCTGTTTGGCGCCATATGGTCCGCCACGTTTATATGGAAACTGGAAGATGGCAGTTTTGATCTGAAAGACCGGGCGATTCATGCTGTGGAATATTTATTGCAATGTGAAGAATAAGCCCGGGCATACAAGAAAAAGCGGGAAGAAACGGGAGTGGCCAGCTTGAAGGAAACCTACAGCGGGACGGAGCTTTTTGAAGAGATTCCGGCAGGCGCCGTCGTGATTGACAAGAATCAAAGAGTAGTGCGGATGAATCGGTCATTCCGGGAATTGTTTGGCTGCTCGGAAGCCACGGCTGCTGCCGGAGAGCAATTCTGCCAGGTGATTCGTTGCCAGGAACTGCTGACGGAACGGGGGGCAGGACAGACAGTTTGTGACGATTGCCGTCTGCAAAGTGCGCTTCGGGCAGCACTGACCACCGGGCGGGCCGTTCGGGATCTGATTATCACTCACAGCTTGCCACAGTATCGCCGACGAAAAATTCGTTCTCAGTATAAAATCAGCATTAATCCGTTGGAGTTGAAGCCGGAACGGCAGCCGGGAGCTATCCTGGTGCTGGAAGATGTGGGCAGATATAAGCGCCGGGAGAAAAGCCTTATGGATTCCCGGGATTTTTTCCTGTCTCTGATCGAGAATTTTCCGGCACTGATCTGGTTGGCCGGACCGGATCAACAACTGGAATATGTGAACCAGCACTGGCTGCAGTTTACTGGGCGTTCACTGGAACAGGAACTGGGCGGCGGTTGGGCGGAGAACGTTCATCCGGATGACCGGGAGCATTACTTTCGACAGTGCCAGGTAGCCCGGGATGCCTGCCAGCCGTTTGAAATTGAATACCGCCTGCGGCGCCGGGACGGAGTATATCGGTGGATGCTGAATGTCGGCAAGCCGTTTTTTGACCGGGACGGGCATTTTACCGGCTACATTGGTGCGTCCTTTGATATCACGGAACGCCGTCTGGCTGAGGAAGGCTTGCGGCGGTTCGAAATTCTTTCGGAAAACGCCAAAGAAATGATCGTGTTTGTCGATGAAGCGGGGCGGATTATTGACGCCAATTCGGCGGCGGTACAAACTTGGGGTTACACGCGGGAACAGCTCTTGGAGATGCGGGTTTGGGATTTGAGCACAGAAACGGAACGGGAATTGTGGGAACAGGCGCTGCTGCATCCCGGGGGAGATCTGTTTGAGAGTATCCAGCGCCGCCGGGACCGGAGTTCATTTCCGGTAGAGGTTAGCGTGCAGGGGGCTAATATTTCCGGGCAACGGGTGATGATGTTGATTATACGGGACATTACCGAGCGAAAAAATACGGAAGTGGCGATGAAATACGCGGTGGAGGCAGCAAACGCCGCCTACCGGGCCAAAGGAGATTTTCTGGCTAATATGAGTCATGAAATACGGACGCCACTGAACGGAATTATTGGCATGGTGGATTTGACCATGCGGGCGGCGATTGCGCCGGAATTACGGGATAATCTGGCGATTGCCAAAAATTGTGCCGATTCCCTGCTGCGCGTCATTAATGATATTCTCGATTTTTCCAAATTGGAAGCGGGCAAAGTCTCCATCGAAATGCTGGAGTTTGATTTGCGGGATCTGGTGGAGAAAATCGTCCGGGCGCACAGTCCGCGGCTGGAAGAAAAAGGGCTGGAACTTCATTACCAATTGCCGGCGGGACTGCCCAAACGCATTATCGCCGATCCGTACCGCCTGCAGCAGGTGCTCAACAACCTGATTGGCAATGCGGCCAAATTTACGGAAAAAGGCAGTATTTTAGTCGTGGTTAAAGCCCAGGAACGCCGCGAAGACAGTATGCTGTTACAGTTTTCGGTTACCGATACCGGGATTGGCATCGCGCCGGATAAAACCGGACGGATTTTTGAGAGCTTTAGCCAGGCGGACGGATCTCAAACCCGCAAATACGGGGGAACCGGCCTGGGACTGGCAATTTCCAAGCAATTGATTGAATTGATGAGTGGGAAAATATGGCTTACCAGTACGGAGCAGCAGGGCAGTACCTTTGCATTTACCTTGCCCTGCCGGCTAAGCCATGCCGTCACCAGCACCGCGGTTTGGTCGCCGCCGCCGGTTCAGACGCTGACAGTGTCGGAACGGCCACTGCATCTGCTGGTGGCGGAAGATAATAAAGAAAATCAGTTGGTGACCGGATTGATGTTGAAAAGTCTGGGTCATACTTACGTTATGGCAAATCACGGCGGTGAGGCGTTGGAACTGCTGGAACATCAAACGTTTGACGCAGTGCTGATGGATATTCAGATGCCGGAAGTGGATGGCATGGAAGCGACGCAACGGTTACGGCAGCAGGAAAAAGTCCGCGGCGGCCATTTGCCGGTGATTGCAGTGACGGCGCATGCGCTGCCGGGAGACCGGGAACGATTTCTGGCGTTGGGTATGGATGATTATCTGGCCAAGCCGGTGGCGCTAGATAGTCTGTATGTGGTTCTGGAACGGTTGAGTAAACGGGATTTTGCGGACGGCATTCCGGAAGATTCCGCGGCCACCAATGGCAATGGCGGCCAGATGCCGGAACTGAACAACGTGCTGAAGGATTTGGCCTATCAGGCGGAATTGCTGGAACGCATTCTGGATGACAGCAATCTGCCCATTGCCGAAGTGGTGGCAGACGCGATCAAGGGCTTGGCTTTGACTCACAGTTTGGAATCCGTTAAAGATCAGGCCTTTCAGATTACGCTTGCCTCCCGCCGGGGTGACCTGGCAGCGGCCCGCCGGTTTTTCCGGGAATTGACCGACTCCCTGAAACAACTGAAAAAAATGCTGATGGCGGGAAATATAAAAAAACGGAGGTGAAAGCATGAGGATTCTAATTGCGGAAGATGACTTGGCCAGCCGGACTTTTTTGGCCAAACTCCTGGCAGAATTTGGCGAATGCGACCAGACGGTGGATGGGATTGAAACGGTGGAAGCTTTTATTTTCGCGTTGAATTCCGGGAGACCATATGATTTGGTATGTCTGGACATTATGATGCCGAAAGTAGACGGACGGCGGACGCTGCAATTGATCCGGGAGTTCGAGCGGCAGAGAAAAACGGATCCGGGTAAAAAAGCCCGGGTGATTATCATCAGCGCGCTGGGGGATCAACATACGATTCAGGAAACCAGTCAGATTGGCTGCGAGGCCTACATCACCAAACCGGTGGATACCGAGCATATGTTGCGGATTATCAGGGAAATGGGATTGATTTCCTGAGCGGCGCGGCAATCTGAATAAAGGGGTGGCAAATATGGCGAGTGTACTTATTGTGGACGATGCGGCATTTATGCGGATGTCGCTGAAAATGATGCTGGAAAAAAACGGATATCAAGTAGTGGGGGAAGCTGTCAACGGCGTCGAGGGTATACGAATGTTCAATGAACTGCGCCCGGATATTGTCACGATGGATATTACCATGCCGGAAATGACCGGTCTGGAAGCGTTAAAAGGGATTATGGCCATTGATAAAAAGGCCAAAGTAATGATGGTCAGTGCCATGGGGCAGGAAACGATGGTGAAAGAGGCCGTGGTCGCGGGTGCCCGGGGATTCGTCGTCAAACCCTTTACCGAGGATGTGGTAGTTAAAGCACTGCGGCAGCTGGGTGGCTGACGGTGATAAATATTTTCTGGGGTGGTTGCAGGAAAATAAGGCTTGCTTGGCAAAATCAAAAGAGAGAATATTTGTTTAAGTTGCTTGGCCCAAGGGAAAATATCCCGACGATTTTACCGGAAAGGACCGGATCATGATGAATACAACGGATCGGGGAAAGCCGGATCGCCGTATTAAAGTACTGGTGGTGGATGATTCGCTGCTGTTCCGCGAAACGCTGGCCAGGCGAATGGGGGAAGACCGGGGAATTGTGGTGGTGGGAACAGCGTCGGATGTGTTCAGCGCCCGGGATATGATTCTGGACCTGGAACCGGATGTTATGACGTTGGATGTCGAAATGCCCAAAATGAACGGGATTGAATTTTTGCGGCGGCTGATGCCGCAGTATCCCTTGCCGGTGGTGGTAGTCAGTGCAGCGAACGAGAGAGTGTTTGACGCTCTGGACGCCGGAGCGGTGGATTTTGTCCGTAAACCGGATGGTTCTGCCCGTGGTATGGAAGCTTTTGCGGGAGAACTGATTGTGAAGATAAAAATCGCCTCCATGGCTAAAGTGGGTCAGCGGAAGCGGGAATATAACCAGGATCCGGTCAACAGCGTGGGTGGTGGCAGCCGGGATGTTGTGGTGGCCATTGGCGCTTCTACCGGTGGAACAGAGGCTATTTACGAAGTGGTCCGGGGGTTTCCCCGGGACATGCCAGGGGTGGTCATTGTACAACATATGCCGCCGGTATTTACCCGTATGTATGCCAATCGTCTGAATGACAACTGCCGGATGGAGGCTAAGGAAGCGGAAAATGGGGACTCCATTTTGCCGGGACGGATTCTGGTGGCGCCCGGAGACTGCCAGATGCGAGTGCGGCGCCGGGGCAATCTTTATACAGTGGAGTGTTTTCAGGGGCCCAAAGTTAATGGTCATTGTCCTTCGGTGGACGTACTGTTTGATTCGGTGGCGGATACGGTGGGCGCCAAGGCGGTAGGGATCATTCTGACCGGTATGGGGTATGACGGAGCCAAAGGGTTGATGAAAATGCGTCGCAGCGGCGCCTACACCGTGGGTCAGGATGAGGAATCCAGTGTTGTTTATGGCATGCCCAAAGTGGCCTACGATATCGGCGCCGTGGTCAGGCAGTCGCCGCTGCGTAATATTTCCCAGGTGGTCTGTTCTGCCGTGTCGGGCAGCAGGTAGACGATGGAAGGTTTGCCTGCCGGGAGGGGTGGCCGGTGAGACAGGGATGGAAAAAATTGGTCGCGATACTGGCGGCGGAACCGGTCCGCACTATTGCATACATTAGTCTGCTTTACTCCGGTACGACCGGAGTCATGTTGCTGTGTCTGGAATTGTTTTTACCGCAATCGCTGCTGCGATGGGGAGAAGGAGGCCAGCTCACGCTGGGACAGGGAATCTTCATGGCCGGTAATGCGGGATTATGTTTTTTTCTGATCAAAATGGTACTCAACTGGTTCCGGCGGGAACAAAACACGGCAGCGCAGCATTTGCTGGCGCTGGAACAGACCTGTGAGAAACTGCTGGCGGCGGACGAGTCGCTTAAACGCCAGTATGAAGCGCTGGCGGAAAAAGATCGCCAGCTGTGGGCGCTGTTTGAACATATGCATGATGGTTTTGCTCTGCATGAACTGATTTATGATGAGGAAGGCAATCCGGAAGACTTCCGTTATCTTGCCGTCAACCCCGCGTTTGAGCGAATGGCGGGACGCAGTAAGTCAGAAATGATTGGGCGGCGGATGCGGGAAATCATGCCAGCCTCAGATGCGGAGCGGCTCAAAGTTTACTGTCGGGTGGCGCTGACCGGAGAACCGGCTGCCAATGTGGAGAACTACTCGGAATTGGGAAAACAGTATTCGATACGGGCCTACTGTCCGCAAGCGGGGCAGTTTGCCATGCTGGCGCTGGATGTCACCGAACAATGCCAACAGGCGGAGACGATTCGACGGCTGGCATATTATGACGGTTTGACCGGTATGCCCAATCGAGAATATTTTATCGGACGGCTAAAAACAGCACTGGAACGAAACGGCGCCGCCGGCGCTGTTCTTTGCATCAAGTTGGATGACATCCGGACGGTGACCGACGTATTTGGGCATGCATCCGGTAACGTGGTAATTATCACGGCCGGGACCTATATTGTGGCGGAAGCCGGGGAGGATTCCTTTTCGGCCCGCACCGGCGGCAGCGAATTTTCCGTTTTACTGGCCGGACAGCAGGAGCGGGAGACCATCGCCGAAATTGCCCGGACGATCATCGGTGTACTGTCGCGCCAATGTGAACTGGGAGAATCCAGTTATGACATGTCGGCCAGTATTGGTGTCGCACTATACCCGGATGATGGAAATACGGTGGACGAAATTATGAAGAATGCGGCCGTGGCCGTTCACGATGCTCAGAAAGCAGGAATTAAGAACTGGCGTTTTTATCAGCACGACATTCAGCAGGAACGCTACGAGCGGGTTACCCTGATCGGAAAATTAAAGGATGCGACCCGAAAAGGAGAACTGTACCTGATGTATCAACCGCAGGTGACCGCAGCGGGCAATTTAACCGGATTTGAAGCACTGTTACGCTGGAACAGTCCGGAGCATGGGATCATTCCTCCTGACCGGTTCATTCCGTTGGCGGAGGAAAATCACTTGATTCAGCCCATTGGCGAATGGGTACTCAGAGAGGCTTGCTGTTTCCTGCAACGGCTGGCGGGGCAAAGATGTGAGAGTTTGTATGTGGCGGTGAATGTGTCACCGCATCAGCTGGCTGCTGCGAATTTTACGGAAATGGTTCGGGATATCCTGGACGAATTTTCCATCCATCCTCAGCAGTTGGAATTAGAAATTACGGAGACGGTGTTGATGACATCGTTGGAAGAGAACAATAAAAAACTAAAAGAGCTGCAAGAAATAGGGGTCAGACTTTCGCTGGACGATTTTGGCACCGGTTATTCCTCTTTGACCTATTTGCAAAATTTACCGGTGGAAACACTGAAAATTGATAAGTCATTTATTGATACCCTGCTGAAAGACGGTTTGAAATCCACCATCATCCGATCCATCGTGGAGATGGCTCATGCCCTGAACTTGGCGGTCGTCGCCGAAGGGGTGGAGACGGCGGAACAATGGAACTATTTGGCGGGATGCCGGTGTGACCGGATGCAGGGTTATTTGTTTGGGCGTCCCCTGGATCAGGAAGCGGCACTGTCCAAAGGACTGGAGGCGCAGAGGAATTTGCTGAACGGGGATTTTGCGGGTCCGTATATGGTGCAGTGACGGTGAATGATACGAGGAGGCTGTCTGTGAAAAAAATTGAAGCGATTATTCGTACGGAAAAACTGGATGAAGTGAAAAATGCATTGCAAAAACAAGGGATCGACGGCATGACAATATCCGAAGTGATGGGCTGTGGACGACAGGAAGGACAACAAGGTATTTACCGGGGGGTGGTATATAACATTACACTGCATCCCCGGGTGAAGCTGGAAGTGATTCTGCCGGACGAGGCGGTGGATGCGGTAGTGGAAGCCATCATGGAGTCGGGACGAACCGGTCGGGCGGGGGACGGTAAGATCATTATCCTGCCGGTGGAAGAAATTTATCGTATCCGGGATCGCCAGAGCGGACGCCACGCATTGTAAATAACGATAAATTGATTTGGCCACGAGGAACGGAGTAAATGGCAACGAAGTTTTTATCTGGAGGATGGATGGCGAAAAGTGTGTAACCACAGTACAATACAAAGAAAAAGAACGCTGACGAAAGATTTTTTGCTGGACAAATAAACATTTTGTGATACTATAGGTACATATATTGTTTTGATCGGCAACGAGGCCGTCTGGTTGAGCTGGTTTTTGCAGACATTTTCTGCAGAACGTGCGATGAACCGGACGGTTTTTTGTTATGCCTGATAAAAGGAGGATTTTCCTGTGGAGTTGACTAATCAAACATTAGCGGTGGGAATTGACACGGTTTGGGTATTGTTGTGCGCGGCGCTGGTCTTTTTGATGGAGGCGGGCTTTGCCATGTTGGAAGCCGGGTTTATTCGCAGCCGTAACTCGTTGAATATTATTATGAAGGTCTTTATGGATTGCACGGTGGGCATGCTGGGATATTTTGCCGCCGGGTTTGCCCTGATGTACGGAGTGGATCAGTATGGATTGATTGGAATCAGCGGCTGGCTGGTTCAGGGGAATTTTGACCACCTGGGGCTGCGGATTCCGGTGCAGGCGTATTGGTTGTTTCAGGCCGGGTTTGCTATTGCCATGGCGACGATTGTTTCCGGCGCGGTGGCGGAACGGATGAAATTTGCGCCGTATCTGGTGTTTTCTCTGCTGGCCAGCGTGGTGATCTATCCGTTGGCAGGTCATTGGATTTGGAGTAGTGAAGGCTGGTTAAATAAGCTGGGGATGGTGGATTTTGCCGGATCCGCTGCTGTCCACGCTTTGGGGGGCTGGGCTTCCCTGGCCGCCGTTTTAGCCCTGGGACCCCGGATCGGTCGTTTTAACAACGATGGTTCCGCCAATGTCATCACCGGGCATAATTTGCCGCTGGCCGCTTTGGGGGCGTTTCTCCTTTGGTTTGGCTGGTTTGGTTTCAACCCCGGCAGCACCTTGTCCGGTCTGGACATGAATATCGCCAAGGTGGCGATGAATACGAATCTGGCTGCGGCCGCCGGCGGTACCGTGGCCGCGTTGTACACGATGTTCCGGTTTGGCAAGGCGGATCCCAGTATGGCCGTCAATGGCGCGCTGGGGGGACTAGTGGCAATTACCGCCGGTTGTGCGGTGGTGGAAACCCTCAGCGCCGTGCTTATCGGCGCGATTGCCGGCGTGCTGATTGTTCATGCGGTTCCGTTTTTTGACAATTTGAAGGCCGATGATCCGGTAGGCGCCATTGCCGTTCATGGCGTTTGCGGTACCTTCGGCACCATTGCCGTGGGAATTTTTGCCCAGCAGGGGGGATTACTTTACGGCGGCGGGTTAAAGCTGCTGCTGGTGCAAAGTTTGGGAGTACTGGTTGTTGCGGTATGGGGATTTGGCGCCACCTATGGACTGTTCCGTTTGCTGAAAGCGACGGTGGGCATCCGGGTATCGTCAGAAGATGAGCTGGAAGGATTGGATGTCAGTGAACATGGAATGTCAGCCTATGACGAACTGGAGTACAATCCGCGCAAAACCTGGCCACGGATGAGCCTGCCGTTGATGGAGGAGACGGTCGGGCCGTCTCAGACCCGGGAAGAATTCAGCCGTTAACAAAGCGGCGGATTTGCCAACGATGATGAAGAAAAACAGAAGAAGTTTAGAATCGGCAAAAAAAAATTTTGAGCGGTTGACAGTTTTCAGAAAAAAAAGTAGAATGTTATTTGGGAGCAGATTACCTGATGGAAACGACTAAAGAGCGAAGAAGCTGTTTTAGGTTTCTTGGCTTTTTTTTAATAGGTAAAAATTCAGGTTCATTATAGGGAAGAAATTTGTAATGTTTTCTTACAGCATGCTTGCGAAAGGTGGTAGTTTACTTGTTGTCATTGTTGGAACGAACCAGAGAGATCAATCGGTTATTACAAAAGTCCGAGAACGTGGAATATGGGGAAGTTTCCCGTGTGTTGAGTCAGGTCATGGAAGCTAACGTCTATCTGGTGAATAAAACTGGAAATATTTTGGGCTATTCTCTGCAGGATGATTTTGAGTGTCAGATTATGCGGGACACGGTACTGGATCGTTCCCAATTTCCTGAACGATATGTGGAATGGCTGTTGCGGGTGGTGGAAACTTCACCGAATCTGCGGCTAAAAGATGGTTTGTGCACATTCAGCCAGGGACAGGACTGCTTATTTAACGACAAGTTCACCACAGTGGTACCAATTTATGGTGCCGGTGAACGAATTGGCACTCTGATTGTGGCTAAATTTCATGTGGAATTCACTGACGCGGACTTGGTACTGGCGGAGTACGGTGCGACTGTTGTGGGTATGGAGATTCTTCGGGACCGTAGCGGGAAAATTGAAGAAGAAGCCCGTAAAAAAGCAGTGGTGCAGGTGGCTATCGCTACATTGTCTTATTCCGAACTGGAAGCGGTGGTGCATGTGCTGAATGAATTGGATGGCACGGAAGGTATGCTGGTGGCCAGTAAAGTGGCGGACCGGGTAGGCATCACCCGCTCGGTGATTGTCAATGCGCTGCGGAAGTTCGAAAGTGCCGGCGTTATTGAATCCAAGTCGCTGGGAATGAAAGGGACCTATATCAAGGTACTGAACGAGCGCCTGCTGGAAGAACTAAAGCGGCTGCAGGGCTAATAAGGATAGCGTCCAAACGGTGTTTGGGCCGCAGGAACTGAATACGTAAAATAGTTGGGGGAGCCGGACAAGCCTGGCTGAGATACAAATGTGTTGAAATTTGTGACCCTTTGACCTGATCTGGATTATGCCAGCGTAGGGAATGCTAACCGAGTCTAAGTTTTACGAATGACCAGCGCATCCCCAACGGGATGCGCTTTTGCTTTTTTATATAATGAGAAAGTAGAATGGGAGGAATCATGATGAATTTGCAAAAAATGACATTTGCGGCGCTGTTTGTAGCCATTGGCGTACTGTCGGCTCATTTGATTTACATTCCGGTGGGCATTGCCAAATGCTTTCCGGTGCAGCATGCCATCAATATCCTGTTGGCAGTGCTGCTGGGCACCCGTTATTCCGTGGGAGCTGCCTTCAGCATCTCTTTGCTGCGCAATGTGCTGGGAACCGGTTCGTTGCTGGCCTTTCCCGGCAGCCTGTTCGGAGCGGCTCTGGCCGGTATTTTGTACCGGCGCACCAACCATATCCTGGGGGCTATTGCCGGTGAAGTGATTGGTACCGGGATCATCGGCAGCCTAGTTGCTTTTCCGGCCGCTAAGTTTTTGCTGGGTTCATCCGCCGGCGCCTTCTTTTTCGTCGCACCGTTTCTAGTCAGTACAACCGGCGGCAGCCTGTTGGCTTATGCGCTGTATAAAACCCCGGTGGGAACATATTTTAAGGAGAGTGTGAGAAAGTAAACCGATGCTTATTGTTTGAGGAAGGAGCGCGGGGCGATAAGAAAAAAGTGGTTTAAGTATAATAAAAGGGGCCTGGGAGCGATGACTTAGTGTTCTGATTTGTGACCGTGATGACGATCCGTTTCCGGCAAAAGCAAAAAAGTCTGGTTTGGCCGGAAGTTATGCCCGGTAAAGGATAATGTTGTTGAAACGGGCCGGTTCGGAAAATGGATTCCGGTAGCTGTGGCGGCGGCTGGCGGCGAAAGAAACGGCATCTCCTGCCGATAAGCGGTAAACAGTATCTGCCACGATCAGTTCCATTTCTCCCTGCGTCACCAGCACGTATTCCTCCACCTCGTTGCTGTGAGGAACGGAGGCGTGATCGCACCCCGGCTGTAGGTGAATGGTGAAGATTTCAAACCGGCGTTTTTCATCATAAGGGAAAAGCGGATAGACGGTCATGCTGCCGTCCTCTTCCTGCACCGGACGGAGGTCTTTAAAGGAAACATGCCGGACTTCGCTGCCGCTATCGTTAAGAAAGTAAGAGAAAGAGACATTCAGACCGGTGGCAATTTTCCACAGTACCGTTACCGAAGGATTGGACAGACCTCTCTCAATTTGGCCCAGCATGGGCTTACTGACCCCTGTCAATTCGGCGGCTTTATCCAAACTAAGATTCTTCTTTTTGCGGATATCATACAGGTTGTGGCCGATGATCATCGATAAATTTTCCATGGGTGCAATCCTCCTGATTCTTGTATGTTATAATGAACAATGGTAAAA
>DATMYQ010000297.1:0-3431 GCA_035560935.1 Patescibacteria group bacterium
ATGTAATATGCTTTGATTATAGCATAAATGGATTCCCTTCCCCAATACTATCGCAAAATTCTTGTCGAAGATTCGGAAGCCTGGAGGAAAGACAATGTCTCATTTGCAAAAAATACAGGCGGCGGTGCAGCAGGTCGCCGATGCCATATCCAGTGTTCTGGAAATGGATGTGACCATTTTTGACGGACAAATGGTTCGCATTGCCGGAACGGGGTACCATAAAGCCAGCATCGGAGAACGGGTGGAGGGCTATTCCGTCGGACGGCAGGTGATTGAGAGCGGTCGGGAATACGTGGTCAGCGATGTGGAACAGGACCGGGCCTGCGGCGTCTGTGACAAACGGATAGACTGCCTGGAGCGGGCCCAGCTGTGCTGCCCCATTTTGTGGGGCAAGGAAGTGATTGGCGTGATTAGTTTGATTGCTTTTTCGCCGGCGCAACAGCAGATGTTGGTGGACCGCCAGGAGCGACTGCTGGATTTTATCCGCAGAATGGCGGAGTTGCTAGCGGTAAAGGCAGCAGAGGCGCATACGGTAGCCCGTTTGTTGTTTATGAAAAATCAAATGGAGACAGTATTGAATTTTGTTACGGAAGGAATCATCGCCATTGACGCCGGTGTCCGTGTCATCAATGTGAATTTTGCCGCGGAGCGGATGTTGCAGGTGAACGGTCGGGATGTGGCCGGTTTTCATCTGAATGAAGTATTTCCCGGAACACCGATCGCCGAAGTGCTGAAAAGCGGGAAGGGATTTACTGACCGGGAAGTTAAGGTATGGAGCAACGGACGGCAGCACCATTATTTTGTCAACGCGACCCCAATGATGGTGGCGGGTGAAGTGGCCGGTGTAGTGGCCAGCTTTCGCACGGCCCGTTCCTGGCGACCGGCGGAAACCGGTACGGCCGCGCTGGTGAGGTTGACGGATCTGGTCGGCGACAGTCGTGCGTTGGCGCAGGCCCAGGAAGAAGCCCGTAAAGCTGCCGGCAGCGACGTGACGGTGCTGCTGCTGGGGGAAAGCGGCACCGGCAAAGAACTGTTTGCCCGCGCCATTCACGGAGAAAGCAGGCGCCGGGAAGGTCCTTTCGTGGCGATTAACTGTGCTGCGATCCCGGAAAATTTGCTGGAGAGTGAATTGTTTGGCTATGAGGAGGGATCCTTTACCGGTGCGCAAAAAGGGGGCAAACCGGGAAAGTTTCAGATCGCTCATGGCGGCACTTTGTTTTTGGATGAAATTGCCGATATGCCGTTGCCGCTGCAGGCAAAAATGCTGCGGGCACTGCAGGATAAAACGGTGGATCGTTTAGGTGGCGTTCGACCACAGCCGGTGGACGTACGAATCATCGCGGCGACGAACCGGGAGCTGGAGGAACTGGTGCGTTCGGGGCGTTTTCGCGAAGACTTGTATTATCGGCTGCATGTGTTTGTATTGCCGCTGCCGGCACTGCGGCAGCGCCGGCAGGACATTGCGCCACTGGCGGAGTACTTTCTGCGCCGGCATGCCGAGGCGGCGGGACGCGCCGGATTGTGTCTGACACCGGCGGCACTGGCGGTGTTGCAGAGTTATGAATGGCCGGGTAACGTACGTGAACTGGACAATGCGCTGGCCTGCGCGGTGGTTAAAGCAGCGGGCCAGGGGATTGACACCGGTGATTTACCGGAAAAGTTATTAAAGCAGGAAGTGTCGCTGCGGGTGAGTTCCGCGGACGAGGAGACGGAGCACCGGAGCGTGATGCAGGCATTGGAACGTTATGGCGAAAGCGTGGAAGGAAAAAAAATGGCGGCGGACAGTTTGGGCATCAGCATTGCCACTTTTTACCGGAAGCTGCGTAAATGGAAAAATCTTTCCGCAGACTGATGATAAATTTATCAAATTATCATTAGATGCGAAAGTTTATCAAATGTTTATTGAGAAATCCGTCCGTGGCCATCGATGAAAAACTGAAAATAACCCAGCATTGCAGGGTAAATCAGCGGTTGGCATGAATATTGCTTCAATTTTGGGGCAAGGAGTGTGATCGCATGGATTATCAGGATATGATTGAACTGCTAAAATCCGAAGTGCTGCCAACGATGGGCTGTACGGAACCCGGTGCGGTGGCGCTGGCCGCGGCCAGTGCCACCGCGGTCTTACCAGCCAGCCTGCCGGACCGGATTGATGTGACGGTAAATGCCAATGTATATAAAAACGGTGTGGCAGTGGGGATTCCCGGCACGGGTGAAACCGGGCTGTATATTGCGGCAGCTTTGGGGGCGCTGAAAAAGACGCCGGAAAAACAACTGGCAGTGCTGACGGACATCAGTCCGGAGGAATTGAGCCGGGCCCGGGATTTGGTGGCGGCAAAAAAAGTGTTGGTTAGCGTCGACGATATGAAAAAAGAACTGTGGGTTCAAGTCCGGGTTACGTGCGGTGAGGACTGGTGCGAGGCGTTGATCCGGGAAAAACACCATAATATTGTCAGCCTGCAGAAAAATGACGAATTTCTACTGGATCACCGTGAAAGGAGTTCGGGCCAGCAATCGGATCATCGTGATGTACTGCGGGCGGAAGGAATGACCATTGCCAAAATTGTCCAGGCGGTAGAATCGACCCCGGTAGCGGCGCTGGAATTTTTGATGGCAGGCGTGGACATGAATCTGGCAGCGTCGGAAGCTGGTATTACAAAAGAGCTGGGAATGGGTATCGGCGCCATGTATGAGCGGCTGACCACCCGGGGGATTTTGGCCAGTGATATCATCAGCTATGCCAAGACCCTGACTGCGGGGGCCGCCGATGCGCGCATGTCCGGTGAGGATGTGCCCGTTATGAGCAGCGCCGGCAGTGGCAACCACGGCCTGACGGCTATTTTGCCGGTGGTGGCGGTAGCCCGAAAAATGGACTTGCCCCGTGAATCCTTGCTGCGGGCTGTGGCCATCAGCCACTTAATCAATATCTATGTTAAAATACACACGGGGAATTTATCCGCGCTGTGCGGCTGCGCGGTAGCGGCCGCCACGGGAGCCACCGCCGCGATCAGCTGGATGATGGGAGGTCGGCAATGGTCGATCGAAGCGGCGATGAAAAATCTGATCGGCAACCTGACAGGAATGATCTGTGATGGCGGCAAGGTAGGCTGTGCGTTGAAACTGGCCACGGCCGCGGCCACGGCCGTGGAATCGGCGCTGATGGCCAACCGGGAAATTGTCGTTCCCAGCACCAATGGAATCATTGTGGATTCCATCGAAGGAACCATTAAAAATTTAGGACAAATTAGCAATCCGGGGATGCTGGTGACGGATGAAGTAATTATGAAGGTCATTTTGAGTAAAGACGTATAAAAGCTGTGGAAAAGACCGGAGAGTAGGCCGTTAGAGCCTTTCTCCGGTTTTTTGCGTTTAGGCGCTGGTTTTACAAACAGAGGAAAAATCTCCGGGACAAAAAACAGAAAATTAAAAAC
>DATMYQ010000298.1:0-31455 GCA_035560935.1 Patescibacteria group bacterium
AGGTTAAGCCGACAGGAAGTGATCGCGTTGCAAAAATGGCCACTGACTCTTTTTATCGGAATAGAAATCATCTTTTTGTTACTGCCATGGCCGGCCATGGCTTCACATGACATCGTGTTTTTGGAAACCCGCCTGAATGCAGCCAGCGGCAGCGATCGGCTCGACGTCCTGCATCGTCTGATTCCGGCCTACCTAACCAGACAGCCGGCCAAAGCGCTGGCGTACAGCCAGGAAAGTCTGCAACTGGCACAACAGCTGGAAGACAACAGCCGCCTCATTACGGCGCTGCTCTGGTGCGGTCAGTCCTATAACGCGCTACAACAACCGCGCCTGGCTATCGAATATTTTTTCCGGGCACTGGCCCAAGCCCAGTACATTCAGGATCAATTTCAAGAAGCTATCATATTAAACAGCATCGGTAACCATTACTTCAATTTGGCCCAATATGATCAGGCTGCCCAATATTTTCTCCAGTCACTGAATTTGCGTAACAGCACCGGTGATCATTTTGGCGCGTCCAAGTGCCTCAACAATCTTGGCCGGGTATATGACAAACTGAAGCAATTCGACCGGGCTATTGACTACTTTCAGCAGTCTCTGGATTTAAAACAGCAGGTCACCGACCCCTCCGGAACGGTTTTCACCCTAAACAATCTCGGACTGAGCCACCGCAGTAACGGCAATCCGGTTCAGGCCCGCGGTTATTTTCTGGAAGCCCTGCAGCGGGCTCAGCAAAATCAATCTTTGATGGAGCTGGGTTACACTACCAACAATTTAGGCGAACTGGCAGCGGACGAAGGCCAGTTTCATGTGGCGCTGGAACATTTTTTCCAGGCGCTGGAATATTACGCCCAGGAGCATAACGTCTCGGGAGAAACGTATGCGCGGTTAAATATCAGCAAGGCCTATCGACCGCTCGGCAACCTGCAGGCAGCCATTGAGCACTGTAACCGGGCCGTGATCCTGGCGCAGCAGTTGCAGCAGTCGGAATTGTTAAAAGAAGGTACGCTCCACTTGTCCCGGCTTTACGAGGACGCCGGCGATCCAGGCCAGGCTTTGCAGTACTTGAAACAGCACAATGAAATCCGGGAAAAGCTGCTCAACGAAACCGTGCACGAAAAAATTGTCGCGCTGCAGTTGGCTTACGATCAAGAGTCCCGGAGCCGGGAAATTGAGCTGCTAAAAAAAGAAAGCCAGCTTCAAACCCTGGAATTGGGCCGCCGGCAACAAGTCATCTATTCGATTGGCACCTTGCTGCTGATGTGCTGCATTACGGTTTACGTCATGAAAACGCAGGTGTCGGCCCGGGAAGCCCGGGAGCGGGAACTACTGGCGATTAAAATCAAGCTGGAAGAAAGCAACCGCAATCTCCACACCCTGTCAGAAACCGATCCGTTGACCGGCCTGGCCAATCGCCGCCGTTTCGACAAATCGCTGCAGTGGGAATGCCACTCCGCCTGGGATAACCAACTAGACCTATCGATGATCATGATCGATGTCGACTATTTCAAACTGTACAACGATTCCTACGGCCATCACCGCGGCGACCTCTGCCTACAGGCCATCGCCCACAGTCTGACGCAAACGCTGGCCGGAGAAACTGCCTTGATTGCCCGCTTTGGCGGCGAAGAATTCGCCATCATCTTATTGAACACGTCGCTGGAAAAGGCGATACAACTGGCCGATCAAGCCCGTCAGGCGATCGCCAATTTAAATTTGCTCCACGAAAAAGCCCCTCTCCACGGTAAAGTCACCGCCAGTTTTGGGGCATCGTCCCTCCGCACCAGCGGCTACCGTCCGCAGGATTTAGTCCGCAATGCCGACCAGGCTTTATATCGTGCCAAAGATCTGGGGCGCAACCAGGTATCCACCTAACCAGGAAAACTTACCGGCGGTCACGTCCCGGGCTGCGCACCAGTTTGAGCCGGGCGCGCAGGCTGGTTTTTTCTGTTTTTTCCGCGGATACCGGCGACGCGCCCCGTCGCCCCACACTGATCAACAGGCCCACGGCCGCCATATTGACAATCAGGGACGTCCCGCCAAAGCTGATAAACGGCAACGGTACCCCGGTTACCGGCACCAGCCCGGCCACCATGGCCATATTCCCCAATCCCTGTCCCACAATCAGCGTCGTGGCACCCGCGGCCAACATCATGCCAAAGCCGTCCGGCGCTTTAATCGCCGTTTTGATTCCATACCAGCCCAGCAGGGCAAACAGGGCCATCACCACCAGCGCGCCGGCAAAGCCCATTTCCTGGCACAACACGGCAAAGGCAAAATCGGTATGCGCCTCCGGCAAATAGAAATACTTGCTGGCCCCCTGGCCCACGCCCACGCCCAGTAAGCCGCCGGACCCCATCGCCAGTAACGACTGCACCATTTGGTAACCGGTGGTTTGCTGATAGGACCAGGGATCGATCCAGGCCCAGATGCGTTCAAACCGGTAGGCCGCCGCATACACCAGGTAGACTGTCAGCGCACTGCCGGTCACCAACAGCACCAGCAACTGACTCCAGGGAATGCCGGCAAAAACATATAATATCAGGCCCAGCCCCAAGATGACCACAGCCGTACCCATGTCCGGCTGTTTCAGTACCAACAGGCTGAGAAGCAACGCAATGTAAAGCGGCCAGGAATTCAGGCTGACATACCGTTCCCGGTCCAGTTTCGGCCCCAGATACGCCGCACACAGTAACACCACCGAAAGCTTGGCCATTTCCGATGGTTGAAATTGAAACGATGCGATTTTTAGCCAGCGGCGGGCACCGTTCACGTATTCCCCGCCCAGATGGACCGCCACCAAAAGCAATAGCGTCAACAACGCCAGAAACAACACCCAGCCCCGGTTAATCCGCCGGTAATCAACCAATGCGGCAAACAACAGCAAAACGAAGCCGACAAGGAATGCCAGCAACTGTCGTTTGACAAAAAAATAACTGTCGTTGCTCAGTTTTCCCGCCAGAATAAAACTGGAACTAAATATATTGATTAAGCCGATCAGAAACAACACGCCGGCGATCACAAAAACTGCCTCCGCCGGGCTGACCCAGAATCGCGGCCTTATTCCCATATTCACACCTATCGGCTCCCATTCAGCACAATATACACTTCCGCCACTTTGACGCCATCCGGCAACAGTTCCGGATTTCCCGAATCAATCCGGACTCCGTCGCCCTGAAATTCCCGGGGCAGGCTACGAGCAGGGCGGAATGTCAGAAAGAGGCCTTTTACATTTGCCAACGCGCCATCATTCCAGCTTTTCACCAAGCCGCCGTAATCCCAGCCAAAGCCGGAAATCACGAAGTTCCCGCCGTTAATCCCGTTCATTTCTTCCAGACTGGTGCCAATCGTAATATTATACACGGTTCGCCAGGCCGTGCCCGCGCCCCGGATTGAAACCGCCGACGGAATCTCGCCATAACGGTTGTTTTGCCAGTACAAAAGCGCCTGATTAGGCGTATCCGGATAAATCACACTGACTTCGAACCGTTCCGCTCCTTCGGCGCCCAGCACCGTACGTCGCTGAACATTCTCCGCCCCAAACAAACGGATCAAATCATCCCCAGTGGTCTGCCGCGTGACCGGACCCACCCGCTCATTGGGCACACACTGCCAATCGTTGGCCACTTCTGCTCCAGCCACAGGCATTCCTGACAGCATGAAAACCAACAGCAGCAATGACATGATCGTCCATTTCCGGTTCATTCCTTAGCCTCCCACTCTCGCTGCCGGCGGGAATGTCGCTTCGCAGCGATAAATTTTCATCCCCAGGCTGCTGAATTTTTCTTCATATTCGGTCATTACGTTGCCGGCCAAATCGCTATGGTGCAAATCAAAAGTGATATTGGACAACCGCAGCCCCTGACCCGCCAGTTGGTTCAACGAATACTCAAACAGTTTTTCGTTGTCGGTTTTAAAACACAATTGTGCTCCCGGCGCCAGCACCTGCCGGTATATTTCCAGAAAACGACGGTCAGTCAGTCTGCGTTTTGCGTGCCGGTTTTTCGGCCAGGGATCGGAAAAATTCAGATACAGCCGTTGTACTTCCCCCGGCAAAAATAAATCCGTCAGAAACGAGGCATCAAACACCATGAATCGAATATTGGCCAATTCCCGGTCCCGGGCCTTGCACGCCGCGTAATACAGCACATCCTGCTGCGCTTCAATGCCGATATAGTTTATTTCCTCCCGGTACCGGCAGGCCATTTCACTCAGAAAACCGCCTTTCCCGATACCCAGTTCCAAATGGATGGGCCGGTCGTTGCCAAAAGTTTCTCGCCAACGCCCCTTCCAGTCCTCTTCGCTTCGCAAAACCAAATTTCCCATTGTCGTTAGCGCCTCAGTAATCCAAGGCCTTTTCCGCCATCGCAAACCAATCTCTCCTTATTTCATGGTTCCATACCCATTGAATATACTTTATCACAGCATACGGTTATTTATTTTTCCAGTTCATATTTTTTCAAATACCGGTACAGCGTCACCCGGCTCACATCCAGCATATGAGCCAACCGGCTGATGTTCCCGCCGGCCGCTCGCCAGGCCGCTACAAAAGCCTCCCGGTCTTCCTTCCACTCCGTACCGCCGCCGCCTTCACCGGGCAACTGAATATCATCAGCCTCAATGGCTGTGCCGGCGGTCCGGAAAAACGCCTGTTCCACCACGCCCTGTAATTGTTTAATATTGCCCGGCCAGTCATAGGAGAGAATCCTTGCCTGGGACGCTTCCGACAAAGACTTCGGCGCCATACCGTGCAACGCCGCCATTTCCTCGATAATATGGGCCGCCAGCAGCGGTAAGTCTTCCCGTCTGGCCCGCAGGGAAGGAACGCGTATTACGGTCTTGCTCAATAACTCATACAGTTCCGGACAGAAGGAAACCCGTTCCGTAAGGCGGCGCAAGTCGCCGTCACAGGCGGCAAAAATCCGGATATCCAGCAGGGGCCTGCCGTTTTCTTCGCCGCCCGGCAATCGATACCGGTTCAAAAACTCATACAATCGCTGCTGCAATTCCAATGGCATTTTTTCCACTTCATCCAAGAACAAGGTTCCGCCGGTCGCCAATGCCAGTTTTCCCGACCGTTCCTCCCCCGTGCGTTCCGCACCGCCAAACAATTCTGTTTCCAGCGCTTCCGCCGAACTTTTGCCGCAACGTATGGCGATCATTGGTCCCGCAGCCCGGGGACTGGCCTGATGAATTCCGTGGGCCAGCCGTTGTTTTCCGGTCCCGGCCTCGCCCTGCAGCAGCACGCAACCCTGCTGACGGGCGATTCGTGTGGCTTTTTCCTGCATCGTTATGAACACGGGTGTTTTCCCCACCATGCTGGCCAGGCTGTAACGGGCAGAGTAACCGGCGGTATGGGCCATTAGCGTTCGCAAATTTTCAATCGGCAGCGACACCGCCGCCACGCTTTCCACTTCGCCTTCTTCTCCCAGCAGCGGTTCCACCGTGACAATGTCTTCGTAGGTTTTTTGCGGCGTAATCCAGGTCATTTCCCGGTTATGGGACGGCAATCCGTAAAAGCCTTTATACACCAGGGTATGACGATAATTCAGAACGGCATCACCCAGATTGGGGAATCCGCCGGAACCGCCATTCAGCCGTTCGGCACCCAGACGATTGGCATACGCCACCTCGCCGCCGGGAAGAATATGATACGCCGTCAACGGCAAACTGTCCAAAATGGTTTCCCGTACCCGTAATTTTTCCAACAGACTCAAATGTTGCTCCATCGCCGTTCGCAGCGTCAGCAGCAGCGAAACCATGGAGTTAAACGGCAGTTCATCCTGTTCCACGGCGACAATGCTCAACATAAACCGCAACCGTCCCTCCACCATCACCGGCGCGGAACAGGCGTCGCCACTCTGGCATTCTTCCACCCACATTTCCGGGCCAAACAGCAAAAAGGGCGTACGGTGCCGATAGGCAATGCCGATGCTGGAAGCGCCGATATCCGCTTCCGTCAGCCGGCTTCCTTCCAGCTCTCCCGCCGATTTCTGAAAAAACGGCATCGCATAGTTTTTCAGTACATAGCATTCTTGATCCAAGAGCAACATGCTAAGGTTATAGGTTGTGAAATATTCCCGTATTTCCTCATAAAGGCCGTCTAAATAGTCCAGGGCATCCTGGTGCCGCCCCCGCCTTGTTGTCAGTTCATCCGGCTGCAGGCGAACCGACAGCCGCATCAGTTTCCGGTCAACACCCCATCGCCGGCTTTCCTCCCAGGATTCTGCAACCCAGGGATGAACATTGGGATCCATGACCTCTTCTTCAACAAATTTCCGGTAATATTGTTCCAGTTTCACTCTGCTCCGGCGCTCGCGTATCATGTTTCTTCCTCCGTCATTCGCTTGCTGCACTTCTCTCCATTTCTGATACATTCGCACTCCAGACGTTTTTTCCTGCCATTTCTCGGCAGAAACAGCGCACTGTTCCTTATAATAAGATTATCACGTCAAAAATTCAAGTCACTGCGGCGATTTTATCACAGCTTAGCGCCCGCTCTGGGCTTTTGGTCCTATCCTTTCCGCCCAACCGGGCGGAACTCTTGCCGATGGACAATGTTCATGTCATAATGGGAATAGTCCCCATGAACAACAAGGAAAGCCAGTTGACACAGACAAGGTGTGACGCAAACATGTCCGATCCCGGTAATACGAGCAAACCAGAAATTAAGTCCCGGCGCAACCGCTCCCAACCACATTTTTGGCGGCGGGTTTTTCTGTTTCTTTTTATTGGCATGCTGATGGGGCTGACCATCGCTTTAGGCGCCGGTCTCAGCTTTGTATCCTCCACATTAAACTCAGCACCGCAATTTAACGGCGAGATTGTTCCGTCCGCGTCTTCGATGATTTTTGACGCCAATGGCAACCTGCTAAAAACAGTTCACGCCGTGGAACATCGCCTGCCCATTCCACTGAGCAAAATTCCCAAGGATCTCCAAAATGCTTTTATTGCCACAGAAGACGCCCGGTTTTACGAGCACAGCGGTATTGACCTGCGGGCCATTCTCCGGGCCGCCTGGGCTAACTTTATGGAGCAGGATGTAACGGAAGGGGCCAGCACCATTACCCAGCAATTGGCCCGCAACGCGATCTTGTCTCAGGAACGGACGATTAAACGTAAAATTCATGAAGCCTACCTGGCCTTTCAGCTGGAGCAAAAGTACTCCAAGGCCAAAATCCTGGAAATGTATCTGAACCAGATTTATTTTGGCAATGGCGCCTA
This sequence comes from Patescibacteria group bacterium, assembly GCA_035560935.1. Classification (GTDB taxonomy): domain Bacteria; phylum Bacillota; class Negativicutes; order Sporomusales; family Sporomusaceae; genus DATMYQ01. Next base: position 7,225 of record DATMYQ010000298.1, read on the forward strand.
CGGTGTCCAGGCGGCGGCCCAAGTGTACTTCGGCAAACAGGCGGAAGATCTGGACCTGGCCGAATGTGCCCTGTTGGCCGGTATTCCCAAAAGTCCCAATTACTATACACCCACCCGCAATATGAAAGCGGCCAAAACCCGCCAGGGGGTGGTTTTGTCACAAATGGTCAAATACGGTTATATTGACGCCGCCACCGCTCAGGCTACCTATAAAGGAGAAATCCACCTGGCGCCACCGGTAGTCGAAGCCACTCCGGCCGCCTACTTCGTCGATTTCGTTCTGCAAACCCTGATTGAAAAGTACGGCGCTGATATCGTCTACAAACAGGGACTGCGGGTGTATACCACGCTGGACCCGGAAATCCAGTCCGCTGCCGAGAAAACGTTGTTTGAGCACTGGACCGTCAACCGGACCAGTAAAAGTGGTGTTCCCCAGCCGCAGGGCGCCCTGGTGGCATTGGATCCCCGTACCGGTCAGATTAAAGCCATGGCCGGCGGCCGCGGCACCGACCAGTTCAACCGGGCGGTACTGGCGGAGCGACAGCCGGGATCCGCGTTCAAACCCTTTGTGTATCTGACAGCGTTGGATAATAGCATTACCCCGGGCACGGTCATCGAAGACAAACCGTTCACCGTCTCCGGCTACTCGCCACTGAACTACGACCGCCGCTACCACGGCGCCGTCACCGTCCGCCATGCCCTGGAGCAGTCACTGAACGTGGTGGCCGTCAAACTGAACTATCACGTAGGACCGGCCAAAGTTATCTATACCGCGCAGCAAATGGGTATCACCACACTGGTCACCAGCGGTTCGTCCCATGATATTACGCTGGCCATGGCACTGGGCGGACTGACCCGGGGGGTCACCCCGCTGGAAATGGCTTCCGCTTACGGCGTGCTGGCCAACACCGGCATCCGGGTGGAACCCACCGCAATTTTGAAAATTGTCGACCGCAACGGCAAAGTAATCGAAGAAGCCAAAGCCCAGGGTAAAGCGGTTATCAACCCCAAGAACGCTTATATTCTGGTGGATATGATGAAAGGCGTCATGACCCGTGGTACCGGCACCGGTGCCAATATTGGCCGGCCGGCCGCCGGCAAGACCGGCACCACCAGCGATCATCGCGATGCCTGGTTTGTCGGCTTCACCCCCAACCTTTCCACCGCCGTCTGGCTGGGCAACGATGACAATGTCCCCATCAGCAATGTTACCGGCGGCGACCTACCGGCCACCATCTGGAAAAACTTTATGACCTTCGCCACCGCCAAACTTCCGGCTGACGACTTTATTGCCCCCGAAGGCATTACACCGGCGGATTTGACCGGCGCGGCGGCAGCCCCGGCCGGAATCCGGTCAACGGCACCGGCAGCGGCGCCAGCCAAACCACCGGCCAACACTCCCAAGAAACCCGTTTCGCCGCCGTCAGAACCGCTCACCCGGGAAGCCCCGCCGGATGAGCCCATCGTCAAACCGGTCGAAAAACCGGCTGCCAAGCCACCGGAAGACACACCGGCGGAAGCGCCGATACTGCCGCCACCCAAATCAACCAAAAAACCATAAATAAACCCAAAAGGAACATCGCTCTCCCGTCCGCGATGTTCCTTTTATTACTTTCTATGCCCTTTTAGCGTATTGTCTGAACCATGCTTCCCAGCTCCCGGCTGGACAACTCCACCCGGTCACCCCGCTGCAGCCCACAAGCACCCGGCGGTGTTCCGGTGAGGATGACGTCACCGGGTTCCAGCGTCATAATACCGGAAATAAACGACACCAGGCGGTCGACGGAAAAGATCATATCCGCTGTTGATCCCCGCTGTTTTTCCTGACCGTTTACCGTCATCACCAGCTCCACCCGGTCCGGATCCACGTCAGTTACCAAAAGCGGTCCCAGCGGTGTGAAGGTGTCAAAACTTTTTCCCTTTGTCCAGGGCTGTCCTTTGGGCATATGGTCCTTAGCTGTAACATCATTGCTCAGCGTATAACCCACCACGTAATCCCGGGCGGCGGCCACCGTCACATCCTTGCAGCGGCGACCGATCACCACCGCCAGTTCCACTTCTCCCGCCGGCTGCTGCACCATGGCGGGAATGACAATGTCGGCTCCGGCGCCGACAACGCTGGACGGCGGTTTCAGAAACAGGATCGGCTCCGGCGGAAACTCCACTCCTTTGGCTGCCGCCACGGATTTATAGTTCAGCCCCACGCCGATGATTTTAGACGGTTTCACCGGACTGAGCAGTTGTGCCGTCGCCAACGGTACCAGCTGATCGGTCGGCTGCCCGCCGGCAGCGGGCGCATCGCTCAAGACCCGCAAATTGTTATCTTCCACGACTCCGTAATACTCTGTATCCTGAAAACGAAACCGGGCATACTTCATGCGGTTCACATCCTTTCCCGAATCACGGTCAGCGCTGAACCCGGCCGGAACCATCGCCGCCCATCAGCGCCTTGACCTCACTGACGGTCACATGATTGTGATCACCCTCGATGCTGTGTTTCAGACAGGAAGCCGCCACGGCGAATTCCAAAGCATCAGCGGGAGTATAATCGCCGGTCAGCGCATAGATCAAGCCGCCGGCAAAAGAATCGCCGCCACCGACCCGATCCACAATATGCACCGGATAGGTCCGGGAGAAATAAAACTCCTTACCATCGTACAGCATCGCCGCCCAGTTGTTGTCGGACGCGGAAATACTGCCCCGCAGCGTAATAGCCACCTGCCGGAAGCCAAACCGTGCTTTTAGTTTTTCCGCCACCTGTTTGTATCCGTCGTGGCTGAGTTTGCCGCCGGTAACATCGGTGTTTTCCGCCTTGATGCCGAACACCTTCTCGGCGTCTTCCTCATTGGCGATGCAGACATCCACATACTCCATGTACCGGGCCATCACCTGACCGGCTTTTTCACTGGTCCAGAGATTTTTCCGGAAGTTCAGATCGCAGCTGACGGTCAGACCGGCGGCCTTAGCGGCCTTGCAGGCCTCCAGCACCGCTTCGGCCACGCTGTCGCCCAATGCCGGTGTAATGCCGGTGAAATGAAACCAATCTGCGCCGGTAAAGATTTTTTTCCATTCAAATTCATCCTTGGTGGCCTGGGAAATCGACGAATATTTGCGGTCATAAACGACTTTGGACGGGCGCTGGGACGCGCCTTTTTCACAGAAATAAATACCCAGCCGTTCCCCACCCCGCACCACGTAACGGGTATCGACGCCATAGCGGCGCAGTTCATTGATCGCGGTCTGACCGATCGGGTTGTCAGGCACTTTGCTGACAAACATCGCATCCAGACCATAATTGGCCGCCGACACGCAGACATTGGCCTCGCCGCCGCCGTATACCGCCTCGAACACCGGTGTCTGCTCAAACCGCATATAGCCCTGGGGTGCCAGCCGCAGCATGATTTCCCCGAAGCAAACCACTTTTTTCATGACAGAAATCTCCCTCCATCATTCTATTCACTTTGCTTGTTAAGCAATTATCCATTTCCGGCCCGGAAGCAGCACGCCCGCTCAGATTCCCCGGGCTGCCCGGATTTTCTCAATAAATTGCTTGCCAATGGTGGTTATGGATTCATAATCACCTTTTTTCGCGCCACCCGTCAGGTTGCCGCCCACGCCCACGGCCACGCAGCCGGCTTTGATCCACTCGCCGACATTGTCCAGGCTGACACCGCCGGTCGGCATCAGCACCGCTTGCGGCAACGGCCCTTTGATCGCCTTGATGATCGACGGACCAAACGCTTCACCGGGGAAAATCTTGACAATGTCGGCGCCGGCCTCCATTGCCTCCACCACTTCTTTAATGGTCATCGCTCCCGGCATAACCGGGATCTGATAGCGGTTGCACAAACGGATGGTTTCCACATTCAGGGACGGGCTGACCACGTACCGGGCACCGGCCAGAATCGCCATCCGCGCCGTCTCCGGATCCAGCACCGTGCCGGCGCCGACAATGATCTCCCCGTTGGGGTAGTTGTTCGCCAACCCCCGAATGACTTCCGCCGCCCCGGGAACGGTAAAGGTGATTTCAATCGCCGCCACGCCGCCTTTGCGACAGGCCTCGGCAATTTTGATGGCCTGATCGGCGCTTTCCGCCCGGACCACCGCCACCAGGCCGCACTCGGTGATTTTCGCTAATGTGTCCAGTTTAGGAATCATACCGCAAGCTCCTCTCCTTCTGTGATAAATCTCGAAAAACGTTAACCTAGCGCCCCATCCAACCGCCGTCAACGGTGATAATATGGCCCTGCAGATAGTTGGATGCGTCCGAGGCCAGATATACCGCGGCGCCTTTCATATCTTCCGGCGTGCCCCAGCGACCCTGGGGAATCCGCGACAAAATCGCCGGCGCCCGGTTGGCGTCACTTTGCAGCGCCGACGTCATTTCGGTGGCCATGTAGCCGGGAGCGATGCCGTTGACGTTCAAGCCCAGCGGCGCCCATTCATTGGCCAACGCTTTGGTCAGACCGCCCACCGCCGATTTGCTGGCGGTATAGGAAGGAACAATGATCCCTCCCTGAAAGGTTAGCAACGAAGCGATATTAATGATCTTGCCTTTTTTCTGCTTGACCATTTCTTTGGCTACGGCCTGGCTCATAAAGAATACGGTTTTTTGGTTGATGTTGATCACGTCGTCCCAGTCTTTTTCCGAGAACTCCAACGCCGGCGCCCGGCGGATAATGCCGGCGCAGTTGACCAGAATGTCAATTTTGCCGAATTTTTTCAGCGTATCGCTGACAATGCCGGCAATCGGCGCCTGAGAAATCAGGTCGGCCTGAATCGGCAGGCACTGACGTCCCAGTGCGGCAATTTGCTTCGCCGTCTCATGAACCTGGGCGGAACTGCCGACAGCGACCACGTCAGCGCCGGCTTCCGCCAACCCCACCGCCATACCCTGTCCCAGTCCCCGGCTGGCGCCGGTCACGATGGCCACCCGGCCTTTTAACGAAAATTGATCCAAAATCATATTCATACGCCTCCTTATTTTTTATGCCCGTGGAATATTCCCGCCGCCACGCCAGCTAGAACGTCAGAATCACCTTGCAGGTGGTCTCCGGGCTTTTATCCAGCAAATCAAACGCTGCCTGAATATCTTCAAAACGGAATTCATGCGATACCAGCGGCGCCGTCTGCACTTCCCCCTTGGCCACCCAGTCGATGACGGCGGGAAATTTGCCGGCATGCATCCGGGAGCCGTGAATTTCCAGCTCCTTGCGGGTGATGGGCAACTGAGGAAGCTGGGCCGCCGCCGGATTAAAGCCAATCACCACAATCCGCCCGGTGGGCGACGCCATCTCCACTAGCTGTTCCAAGAGCGCCGGCATGCCGACGGCGTCAACGCCCACATCAAAACCGTTGCCGCCGGTAAATTCCGCCACTGCCTGGGCCACATCCACTTTTGTCGGATTGATGGTCACATCGGCATTCAGCGTCTTCGCCCGCGCCAGCCGGTTTTCCACCGGATCGCTGACGATGACTTTCGCCCCCAGCCGTTTGGCCGCCTGCAACACCACCAGGCCGATAGTGCCGGCGCCGGCGATAAACATCAGATCGCCCGCCGCCACCTGCCCCTGGGCCACAATCTGGGCGCCGACGGTGTACGGTTCCATCAGCACCGCATCCCGCCAGGAAATATTGGCGGGTATTTTATGCACATTTTTTACCGGCAGTTCCACATACTCGGCGCAACCGCCCTCGGCGGCAACGCCCATGCATTTCACCTGGGCGCAGACGTTGCCGCGGCCTTTGCGGCAAGCGGGACATTCGCCACAGCTGACCACCGGGTCCAGCACCGCATGATCTCCCACGACAAAGCCGGTCACACCGGGACCGACGGCGGAAATTTCGCCGACCACTTCGTGGCCGATCACCCGGGGATACTGTACCGTGGCCAGTTTACCATGATAAGCGTGGCCATCGGAACCGCAGATCCCCACCGCTTTCACTTTCATGACCACAGTGCCGGCAGCCGGCACCGGCATTGGTCGTTCCACCAGCTGCAAATCGTGGGGTCCTAATAAAACCGCTGCTTTCATTATTACCATCTCCTATATTTCATCATGAACCGTGAGCAATACCGGTCCGGTTACTTGGTGCCAATTCCTAAAAAATGCGGCAGAATTTGTACGATGGAAGGAAAGGCCGTCACAATGCTCAATACCACCAGATTAGCCAGGGCGAACGGCCAAACCGCCTTGGTCACATCTTCCAACGTAATGTTGGTAATAGCCGATGCCACGAACAAACAAATGCCGATCGGCGGCAGGATCATACCCAGCGCCGAATTGATGGCGATGACAATCCCAAAGTGGATAGGGTCCACGCCGGCAGCCAGCATCGCCGGCAACAAGATGGGAATAACCACCAGAATCGTAGTGCCGGTTTCCAGTACGGTATGCACCAAAATCAGGAAAATATTGACGATCACCAACAGCCAGAACGGATCACTGGTGATGCCAAACAACATCCCGGCAATTTCCTGGGGAATTTGCTGGGAGGATAGATACCAGCCCAGCAGCATGCCCGCCGAGGCGATGAACATGACCCGGGCAGTATTAACCGCCCCGGTGGTGATTACGTCCGGCAGCCGTTTCACCGGCAATTCCCGGTAAAAAAACACGCTAACCACCAGACTATATACTACAGCCACCACACCGGCTTCCGTCGCCGTAAAGATCCCGCCCAGGATCCCGCCGAGGATAATTACCGGCGCCAGCAGCGCCCATATCGATTCCACAAACGACTTGCCCAACTGCTTCAAACCCACCCACTTCTCGGCGGGATAATTCCGCCTACGGGCGATGATCAGTCCGGTGATGGCAAAGGAAGACGCCACCAGAAAACCGGGAATAAAGGACGCCATGAAGAGATGGGCTACCGACACATTGGCCACAAACGCATATAACAGCATCCCCGAACTGGGAGGGATCTGCACGCCCAGAGAACCGGCCGCCGCCTGCAGCGCGGTGCAGAAGTTTTTTTCGTAACCCCGTTTTACCATACCGGGCAGCATTACATTGCCAATGGCCGCCGTATCGGACGCCGCCGATCCCGACATATCGGCAAAAATCACACTGGCCAAGACATTGGCGGGAATCAGTCCGCCGCGAATCCAGCCCACCAGCGAACTGGCAAAGTTCACCAGTCGCAGCGCCATGCCGCCGGCGTGCATAATGGCTCCGGCCAGCATAAAGAAGGGAACCGCCATCAAAGTAAACGAATCCAGACCAACAAACATCCGTTGCGGTACCACCGTCATCGGAAAATCTCCCAGCGAATTAAAGGCCACCACCGTCAACAGCGCCAGGGAAATGGCAATAGGCACCCCCATGGCAAAGAACAGCAGCAATAAGACCACCAATAACCCATTCAGTCCGGAAATGGGAAACGATGAGGCAAAGGATACTCCAAGAGCAATGACTATAGCAATTCCAATACCCAAATACGGGTTTTTTAATTTTTCCCGGGATTCTTCCGCCAACAAAAACAAAATATGAATCAGCATAAACAGGCCACCCGCCGGCAGCGCCGCATACGCCCAGGACATCGTAAAGTCCAGACCGGGAGACTTGTCCGGCCAGACCGCAATCGCAATTTTAGTGCCTTCCACCACCAGATGATAACAAAACAGCAGGGACAGTCCATACGTCACCAGATACAGATAGGGCCGGATTTTAACCGGAAACAGTTTCAGTCCCAACGTGATGCTGGGCAGTGAATTTTGTCGCAACGCCACCGAAGCGCCGAGAAACGTCGTCCACATAAAAGCGTACCGGGCCAGTTCCTCCGACCAGGACAACGGCATCTTCAGCACATAACGGAAGATCACCTGCATAAACACGGCCATGACCATCGTAAAGGCCGCGGCCATCAGCATACCACGGGCCGCCTGGTTTACCCGGTCACTGATCACGCGTAATATCTCTATCATTCTCTTCACAATCCCCCGTCAATCAGTATTCACAAAAACGCGCCGCGCATTTTCCAAACACTGAGCATATATCTTGCCACAAGGGGTAAAAGCCGGAGCCGGGCCCCGGCCTTCACCGCGCAAATCCCGTTTTGCTTATTTACTGCGCAATTTTTCGATATCATCCAGCATTTGTTTGCCCACCACGTCTTCCACGGTTTTCCAAAGAGGTTTGGCTCTTTCATAAAACGGCGTGGTATCGACTGTATTGAACTTCATGCCGGCGGCCGTCAGTTTCTCAACGGTTTCTTTTTCATTTTTGTGGAAAATTTCGCTCTCATCCTTCTGCGATTCATTAGCAATTTCCGTCAGCACTTTCTGGGCTTCCGGGGACAGTTTTTCCCAGCTTTTGGTGCTCATCAGCAGAATGTTGGGAGTGGCAAAATGATTGGTATAGGCAAAGTAGGGGCAAACTTCATTCATTTTAAACGACAGTACAGTGGCCGGATTGTTTTCCCAGCCATCAAGTACGCCGGACTGCAGCGCATTGTATACCGCGCCTTGGTCCATCGGTGTGGCGATACCGCCCATGGCATTAATGGCGTCCACCATCGTTTTGGACGGCATGGTGCGGATTTTCATCCCTTTCAGGTCATCCGGCGTATTGATGGGTCCTTTTTTGGTGGTGATACTGCGGAAGCCGCTCCAGTGATAGGCCATACCCCGGATCCCGCTTTTTTCCAATTCTTTAAAAAGTTCCTGACCCACCGGTCCGTTACAGACTTTATACATATGTTCTTCCGACTGGAAGATGTACGGCAGGCTGAACACCTGCCACTTGGGGGAAATACCGGTCATCAGCGCGCCGTTTACGTTGGCCATATCAACCGTCCCCAGCTTCATGCCTTCCACCAGATCCCGTTCCTGGCCCAGAGTACCGTTATTGAAGACAGTGACTTCGATTTCACCGTTGCTTTTCTCTTTTACTTTTTTGGCAAACACCAGCGCCGCCGCCGCCACCGGATGGGTATCCGGCAATTGGGTGGCCAGCTTCAGTTTATACTTAGCGCCCGCCGCCGGTTTGGCAGCATCCTGTCCGGCCGGTTTCTGGCTGCCGCAACCGGCGACCAGGACAGAAAGAACAAAAATTGCTACAACCACCAGAGACATCATTTTGACTGTTTTTACATTCCTCACTCTTGCAACCCCCCGCTTATTTTTCGCTGACCGTTAACGGCGCTTCACCGCCGCCGGTCAAAACCACCACCTTAGAAAAATCCGCCATTTCACCTCCCTTGCCACATTGTATCCAGTTTGTCTTTATGTAACTTTGCCGGCAATAGGCGCGCACCGCCCTGCCCCGGACGGAAAATTCTTTCCCGTCCGCGTCTGAGGAGATCAGCCAGCAACAGCCCCCAGCGAATTGGACAGTTCCCGGGTCACACTCAGCAACCGCGGCACAAAATCACTCGACGCCATATCCCGGGAAACCCGGGCGACAGGGCCGGAAATACTGATGGCCGCCACCACTTGCCCTTTATGGTTAAAAATCGGCGCACCCACGCAGCGGCAACCGTCTTCACTTTCCTGTTCATCCCAGGCGTAGCCCTCGCGGCGAACCCGTTCCATTTCCTCCAGAAACGCCGCCGGCGTTACCAGCGTGCTGGCGGTTTTCCGATCCATTCCCTGTTCCTGCAATATTTTTACAATCGCTTCGTCGCTGTGCTGGACCAGCAAGGCTTTACCCAATGCCGTAAAATGAACCCAATTGGTTGCCCCTACCTTGGCCACCAGCCGGATGGTATGGGCACTCTCCACCGTATCCACGTATAATACCCGGTTGTTATGCAACATTCCCAGATGCACCGACTCCCGGGTGTATTCGTTTAATTCGACAATATAAGGCCGGGCCAGATGCTTCAGTTCAAAGCTCTGCTCCACTCGCTGGCTCATCATCAGCAGTTTTAATCCCAGCTGATAACTTGTATCGGCATTGCAGCGGATATACTCCCGCGCTTCCAGATTGCTGAGCAAGCGGTACACCGTCGATTTCGGCAAACCGGTCTGGGCGGTTATTTCTTTCAACGGCACCGGCTGCCGGCTGTTGCCCACCACTTCCAATATATCCAGTGCCCGTTGCAGCGACTGTACTTCCAGACCATTCTTTTTCATCTTATTCCCCTTTGTTCCATATCATGATTTGAATTGTCACAATGTAGTTTTCGATTTAGAATATACTACAGTTTTTGGCAAATTCCTGCCATTCGTTCCATTAATAACGCTATTAATTCACGATGTGGAACGTTTTCGTCAATTTTTTCTTTTCCCAGCATTTATCGTGACCACAGAATAAAAAAAACAGGCCTGCTGGTGCAATGCCTGTTCGATACGTTCATCCGATATGATTTGTATATTGTTTTGCTTTGTTTTTTTACCGGGGCTATACTTTTGCATATTCATTCAATGAGGCCCCGGGCGCCAGCATCGGATTCACCATCTGGCCGTCGCTCACGTTGACCACGATCAAGTAGGGACCGGTGCTGTTCCAAGCCCGGGTCAGCGCCTGAGCAAATTCTTCCTTGGTATTGGCCACGGTCGCCGGTACGCCAAACGCACCGGCATAGGCGGCAAAATCCATAATCGGCGGCAAATCGGCCGCATAATATTGTTCCTGATAAAAAACTTTCTGTAACTGGCGAATCATTCCCAGTCCGTCATTGTTGACAATGATCGAGATCACCGGCAGTTTCAGCGCGGCAATGGTGTACAATTCATTGCCGGTCATTTTAAAGCCGCCGTCACCGGCAAGGTGCACCACCCGTTTGTCCGGCACCGCCAGCTGGGCTCCCAGCGCCGCCGGTAAACCAAACCCCATCGCGCCCAAACCACCGGAAGTGATAAAGGATCGAGGCTGTTCAATTTGCAGGTACTGCGCCGCCCACATCTGGTGCTGACCGACGTCAGTGGTAAATACCACCGCTTTCCTCGCCGCACTCTGGCTGATCTGTTCCATCACCCAGGGCACCGGCAGCGGCGCTGTCTTGTCCACCGGAAATTCCTGCCGCCATTCCTGGATCGTCGCCCACCAGGCTGTCAGGTCACCGGGCTGCGCCAACGCCGCCAGTTCTGTCAGTATCCCGGCGGTATCACCGGCCAGACCGATGTGCGCCGCAACATTTTTGTCAATTTCCGCCGGATCAATATCAATATGAATGACATCTTTCCCTTCGGTATAACTGGACCGGTCACTGGTCACCCGGTCACTGAACCGGCTGCCCACCGCAATCAGCAGGTCCGCGCCATGAACGGCGTTATTGGCAGCCCGCAGTCCGTGCAAGCCGGTCAGGCCCAAAAATTGCGGATGGCTGCCGGAAAAGGCTCCCAAGCCCATCAGGGTACTGACCACCGGCAATTTGCAGCGTTCCGCCAGGGCGCGTACTGGTTGATGCGCCTCCGCGGTAATCACGCCGCCGCCAACAATCATCACCGGTCGTTGCGCCCGGCTGATCAGTGCGGATGCCGCCACGATCCGCGGTGTCCGCTCACTGGCGGGACGAGGGACTGCCGGCGCCGGCGTTGCCGGAACAAATTCCAGCTCCGCCGTCTGCACGTCCCGGGGAATATCCACCAGCACCGGCCCCGGCCGACCGGAACCGGCGATCTCAAAGGCACGCCGTAAAATATCGGGAAGCTGCTGAATATCCTTTACCAGATAGTTATGTTTGGTAATGGCCATGGTCATGCCGGTAATGTCCACTTCCTGAAACGCATCCCGGCCAATCTGCCCGGTGGGCACCTGGCCGGTAATCGCCACCAACGGTATCGAATCCATAAACGCCGCCGCCAGACCGGTCACCAAATTCGTGGCTCCGGGGCCGGAAGTGGCGATACAGACGCCCGTCCGCCCGCTGGCCCGGGCATATCCGTCCGCCGCATGCGCGGCGCCCTGCTCATGCACCGTCAGGATATGGCGAATGGAAGAACGGCTTAACGCATCATACAACGGCAAAATGGTGCCGCCGGGATAGCCGAATACCGTATCCACTCCCTGTTCTGTTAAACATTCAATAATGGCCCTGGCTCCGGTTATTTTCAAGGAATTCACCTCATTTTTTCTTGGACCAGCCGGCCCATTGCCGCGGTGGAAACCCGCTTGAGTCCCGGCCGGTATAAATCCGCGGTGGCGTAGCCATCAGCAAGAACGGCGTCCACTGCCTGCTCAATCCGCGCTGCGGCCTGCGGTGCGTCAAAAGAATGCCGCAGCAGCATCGCGGCGGAAAGAATCGTACCCAACGGATTGGCGATGTCCTGACCGGCAATGTCCGGCGCCGAACCATGGATCGGTTCATACAACCCCGGACCGTCTCCCAGACTGGCGGACGGCAGCATGCCGATGGATCCGGCCAATACCGCTGCCTCGTCGCTGATGATGTCGCCGAACAGATTGCCGGTGACCAGCACGTCGAAGCCTTTGGGATTCAGCACCAACTGCATCGCACAATTGTCAATATACATATGCTGCAATTCCAGTTCCGGATATCTGGCAGCAACCGATGCCGCCGTCTTGCGCCAGAGGCGGGAGGAAGCCAATACGTTAGCCTTGTCCACGGAGGTGATTCGCCGCCGCCGCTGCGCTGCCGCCTGGCAGGCCACCAAAACAATTTTTTCCACTTCCGGCGCACTGTATATTTCCGTATCCCAGGCTTCTTCCCGGCCATCCTTCATCTGCGCTTCGCTGCGGGGCCCATAATAAATGCCGCCGTTCAACTCCCGGACAATTAGAATATCCACACCTTCCGCTAATTCCGTCTTCAGCGGGGAATAAGGCGCCAAGGCGGCGTTAACCCGGACCGGCCGCAGATTGGCGTATAGCTTGAGCGCCTTGCGCAAGCCCAGAATCGCCTTTTCCGGTCGCAGCTCCGGGGCCACCGTATCCCATTTCGGACCGCCCACGGCGCCCAACAGCACCGCCTGGGCCCGGCCGCACGCGGCCAGCGTTGCCTCCGGCAAGGGTACACCACAGTAGTCAATGGCTGCGCCGCCGGCGTATTGTTCTTCATAAGTGATATCCAGGCCGCATTGTTGTGCCGCCTGCAGCAGTACCGCCAACGCCGCTTTGGTAATTTCCGGCCCGATACCGTCGCCGGGAATGACTACGAGGTGTTTACTCATGGTTTGCCCCCTTGACATAATTGATCAATCCGCCGCAAACGGCGATATCACGGATAAATCCGGGCAAGGGCTGGGCGCTGTACAGCCGTCCGGTCACCGTGTCTTCCACCGTACCGGACGCCAGATCCACCTTCAGCACGGCGCCGGCACCGATGTTCGCCGCGTCCGCGCCCAGTTCCAGCAAGGGCAAACCGATATTAATCGCATTACGGTAAAAAATTCGGGCAAAACTGTCGGCGATCACGCAGCGAATGCCGCTGGCCTTAATCGCCACCGGGGCGTGCTCCCGGGAAGAGCCGCAGCCAAAATTTTTACCGGCCACCATCAAGTCGCCGTCGGCCACCTGCGCGGCAAAAGTGGTATCAATATCTTCCATACAGTGAACAGCCAGTTCTTTTGGTTCCGATGTATTCAAATAGCGGGCCGGAATGATCACGTCGGTATCGATGTTATCACCGTAACGCCATACTTTTCCTGTGAGAATCATGCCATGACCTCCCCGGGAGCGGCAATTCGCCCCATGATCGCACTGGCTGCCGCCACGGCCGGACTGGCCAGATACACTTCACTGTCCACATGTCCCATGCGGCCGCGGAAATTGCGGTTGGTTGTCGATACCGCCCGCTCGCCGGCCGCCAGAATCCCCATATAGCCACCCAGACAGGGACCACAGGTCGGGGTACTGAGCACGGCGCCGGCCTTAACGAAAATTTCCGCGTAGCCTTTAGCCATGGCTTCCAGATACACCGCCTGCGTCCCGGGAATCACGATGGCCCGTACGTCGGGATGCACGGTCCGTCCATCCAGAATCGCCGCCGCCTGGGCCAAATCCTCGATGCGGCCGTTGGTGCAGGAGCCGATGACCACCTGATCAATCAAAGTAACGGGCACATCTTTCACCGGCCGAACATTTTCCGGCAAATGCGGCAAGGCCACCACCGGCGTCAGCGTACTCAGATCAATGGCAACGGTCCGTTCATACACCGCGTCCGGATCGGCGGCCACTGCCTGATACGGCTTTTTCACCCGGCCGGTCAAAAAGACGTTGGTCACTTCGTCCACAGGGAAAATACCATTTTTAGCGCCGGCTTCGATGGCCATATTGGCGATGGTCAGCCGGTCGGCAATGCTGAGTCCGGCCACGCCGGCTCCGGTAAACTCCAGCGACTGGTAGCGGGCGCCGTCAACGCCAATCTGGCCGATCAGCGTCAGAATCACATCCTTGCCGCTGACCCAGCGGGGCAGTGAGCCTGTCAGCTCCACCCGGATGCTGGACGGAGTCTTGAACCAGGTTTCACCGGTGGCCATCGCCGCCGCCAGATCGGTAGATCCGACGCCGGTGGCGAAAGCGCCGACGGCACCGTAGGTACAGGTGTGAGAATCCGCCCCGATAATAATTTCACCGGGAGCCACCAGTCCCTGTTCCGGCAATAGCACATGCTCAATCCCCATTCGGCCCACTTCAAAATAATTGGTAATCTGATGCTTCTTTACAAAAGTCCGCATCGTTTTGGCCATTCCCGCCGATTTGATATCCTTATTCGGCATAAAATGGTCAGGAACCAAAACGATTTTATCCTTATCAAACACCGGCTTGCCGATGCGTTCAAACTCTTTGATCGCTGGCGGCGCGGTGATATCGTTGCCCAACGCCAGATCAATTTTGCAGCGGACCAATTGCCCCGGTTCCACTGATTCCAGGCCGGCGTGAGCGGCGAAAATTTTCTCCGTCATCGTCATCGGCCGTTTGGGGGCCATGCTCATGTTAGTTTCCCCCCACTGCCCGCTGCGCCTGTTCCGGATAACCGCAAGCGGCCAGCATTTTATTGATGGCGTTAACCAGACCTTTGGCGCTGGCCTCAATCACATCGGTAGACAGGCCGCGGCCGATGAAAATCCGGTCGCCCCGTTTCACCCAGACACTGGCTTCGCCCAGCGCGTCTTCGCCGGCGGTAACGGCTTTCAATTGATAATCATGCAAACAGACTTCAAAGCCCACCGCCTGCTCAATGGCCTTGAACATAGCATCCACCGGTCCGTCGCCACAGGCGGCGGCTTCCGTTTCACCGGCACTGGTCCGCAGTTGCACCGAAGCTGTCGCCAGCATCCGGTTGCCGCTGACCACGTGATGATAGACCAGATGGTACCATTCCGGCCGGACAACGGCTTTGTCGCTGATCAGCGCTTCGATGTCCCGGTCGAAAACCATTTTCTTTTTGTCGGCCAGGTCCTTGAACTGGGCAAACAGCATATTGACCGTATCACTGTCCAGCTCATAACCCAGGTGGTGCAGGCGATCCTCGAACGCGTGGCGGCCGGAATGCTTACCGAGCACCATCGAGTTGCGGCTGATGCCCACCACCTCCGGCTGCATAATTTCATAGGTCAGCGGATTATTCAGCATCCCGTGCTGATGTATACCGGATTCATGGGCAAAGGCGTTGTCACCCACCACCGCTTTGTTGGGCGGTACGGCAATACCGGTCAGGGAACTGACCAAACGGGAGGTGCGGTAAATTTGACGCGTGTCCAGTGCCGTGGCCGCCTGGTAATATTCCTTACGGGTCAACAACGCCATCGCCACTTCCTCCAGCGAAGCGTTACCGGCCCGTTCACCCAAACCGTTGATGGTGCACTCGACCTGAGTGGCGCCGTTGGCCACCGCCGCCAGGGAGTTGGCCACCGCCATCCCCAAGTCATCATGGCAGTGAACGCTGATGTCCGCCTGCTCAATGTTGGCCACATGTTCGCGGATGTATTGGATCAGGGCACCGAACTCCAGCGGCGTGGTGTAGCCGACCGTGTCGGGTACGTTGATCACCGTGGCGCCGGCGGCAATGGCCCGCTCATATACCTGGCAGAGAAAATCCCAGTCGGAACGGGACGCATCTTCCGCCGAGAACTCCACATCGTCAGTGTAGCGCCGGGCATGCCGCACCGCTTCTTCGGTCCTCTCCAGCACTTCTTCCCGGCTCATTTTCAGTTTATGTTCCATATGAATGTCGCTGGTGGCGATAAAGGTGTGAATCCGGAAGCGCGCCGCGTCTTTCAACGCCTCGCCGGCAGCATCAATATCTTTGGTGTTGGCACGGGCGAGACCGGCGATGACCGGCCCTTTCACCTGGCGGGCAATAGCCTGTACGGCTGCGAAGTCTCCCGGTGAGGCAACCGGGAAACCGGCTTCAATCACATCAACCTTTAGTCGGGCCAGCGCCTGCGCAATTTCTACTTTTTCTGCGGTTTGCAGGCTAACCCCGGGTGTCTGTTCTCCATCGCGCAGCGTGGTGTCAAAGACACGAATGGTTTTCGTTTGATTGACCGAGGTTTCCTGTGTTTCTCTGGTTGCCATACTCTTTCCCTCGCTTTATTTAAATTCGTGATTACGCCGTAATGTATCGTTTATTTCTTCAGCCAGGACATCATGCCCCGCAGCTCTTTACCGACAATTTCCACCGGATGGGCGGCTTCCTGCCGACGACAGGCACTGAAATGCGCCCGGTTGGACTGATTTTCCAGAATCCATTTCTGGGCAAACGAACCGTCCTGGATTTCGGCCAGCACTTTTTTCATTTCGGCCCGGGTCGTATCCGTGATAATCCGTTTACCGGTTTCATAATCGCCAAATTCCGCGGTATCACTGATGGAATATCGCATAGCCGCCAATCCGCCCTCGTACATCAGATCAACGATCAGTTTCAGCTCGTGGAGACACTCAAAGTAAGCGATTTCCGGCTGATAGCCGGCCTCTGTCAACGTGTCGAAACCCGCTTTTACCAGTTCGGAAACGCCGCCGCAAAGCACCGCCTGCTCACCGAACAAATCGGTTTCGGTTTCTTCCCGGAAAGTGGTTTCAATCACGCCGGCCCGGGCACCACCGATTCCTTTGGCATAGGCCAGCGCCAGTTCGCGGGTGTTACCGCTATGGTCCTGATGCACCGCCATCAGACAGGGCACGCCCTGCCCTTCGGTAAACACCCGGCGCACCAAATGGCCGGGGCCTTTCGGCGCCACCATGAACACGTCCACGTTGGCCGGCGGCACAATCTGGTTGAAATGAATGTTGAAACCGTGGGCAAACGCCAGCGCCGATCCGGCTTTCAAATGGGGAGCAACACTTTCGCTGTATACTTTGGCCTGTTTTTCGTCGGGAATCAGAATCATCGTGATATCCGCCTGGGCCACAGCCTGCGCCACCGGCAGCACCGTCACACCGTCCGCCTTGGCTTTTTCCGCTGATTTACTGCCTTCGTGAAGACCAACCACCACTTTGACGCCGCTATTGGCCAGATTCAGCGCGTGCGCATGTCCCTGACTGCCGTAGCCGATAACCGCCACTGTTTTTGCGGCGATCAATTCCCAGTTTGCATCCTGCTCATAATACATTTTCTTTGCCATTGTTATCGCTCTCCTCATTTTCAATTTCATTTTCCTGTTGATAAGCGTAGATTGTATTTTCACCGCGGGCCAAACCGATAAGGCCGGTGCGAATGAATTCCAGAACGCCGTAAGGATTTAAAACTTCCAGCAACGCGTTGATCTTGTCCTCATCGCCGGTGATTTCCATCGTGACCGTGGAGCCGCTGACATCCACCACCGCCGCCCGGAAAATATCCGCCAGCTTAAAAATTTCCGCCCGCTTGTCGCCGGCCGTCACTTTGATCAGTCCCATACCCCGGGTTACGGAGGTCTGCGGCGGCAATACCTGTACCGTCACCACTTCCTCGAGTTTGCTGACTTGTTTGACCACCTGATTGACGAACGCCTGATTTCCCCGGACAGCCACCGTCATCCGGGAAAAACCGGCTTCCTGGGTTTCGCCCACCGTCAGGCTGTCGATGTTGAAGCCCCGGCGGGAAAACATTCCGGCGACTCGCACCAACACCCCCGGTTGATTTTGTACCAAAATGGACAGTACGTTTTGCATAATGCATCCTCCTTCCCCGATTTTTGCTGTACAGCGGATTCCCGGATACCGAAAATAAAAAAAGCCCCTATTGTCACACTTGGTGACAATAGGGGCGCTTTACCGCGGTACCACCCTACTTTGGGCTTCATACGCAACAGACTTCTGCTGCTTCCGGGTAACGTCCGGCAACGCTGCAACCTAGTGTATCTTTCCTCTAACGATACAGTTCAGTTCCAGGGTTCATGGGCGACGTAACGGCAACGGTTCCGCACCGGTTCACAGCGACCACCGGCTCTCTGAAGCGAATTCACTCATTGCTTTAATCCCAATCATAACCTGTTCATTATTCTTTTGTCCGCCACAGGCTCTGCTGATCACCAAATAAAAAAAGAGAAAAATCTCCTGAAGAAAGTCTCCTGTTCAGGCTGCCGGCCTGACTGCCAAAGGGTTTCCGGCATCCAAGAAACTTTCCGCCGGGTCTTTTATCCCCACGGTGTAGCAGAAACGCCTTGTTCACGTTCTGCCTGCATCGCTCGGTCCAGTCCGGCTTATAATATTACGCCGCGGAACCCTAGATGCTCTTTCTTGCAAAGCTTATGTTAGCGTGTATACATTATCCCAACACACTTGTCTTTTGTCAATACCCAAAACGGATTTATTTTAAAAATTTCCCCGCTTTATTGTTTCTTGGACCGCACGCCATTGATGATCCGTTTGCAAGTGGTTCACAGCGAAAAAAGCTTTGGGCAATGGCCAAAGCTTTTTTCGCTTATTACAATATTTTTTTCGCGGTCCGGATGTCGGTGCCGGAACAGGGGTTTGAGCGGACTTTCACTTTAGTCCGCCGGCTGACCCGCTCCCGGCGCCGGCAGCGCCTCCCGCTTCCGGGAAACAAACGTAACATACTGGGTCATATAACCAATCTCCAGTTGTTCCTCCACGTGTAAATTCGCCGGGTCCGGCGGCAGATAGGGATCCTTCGTTCCCGGTTTGATCGGCAGTTCTTCCGTAAGCGTTTTTAAAAACGCAGCGACCGCGGCGGTCATGGGGCGCAAAACCCAGTAATGGGCAAAATCCACCGTGTGCTCTTCTCGCGGGTCCCACTCCAGATTATGGATATGCGGGATGTTATACGGTGTCCAGGTTGAATGAAAATCATCCTGCCGGAACATATGCATTTTCCACTGCTGCCACTTTACGGCCTGCAGCCGATTTCCCTGAAAGCACAAAATCGCGTCCCGCCCCGATTCTTCGGCATCACCCAGCAAAAAGTCCCGCATGTCCATGCCGTCAATTTTCCGGTCTGCGGGCACTTTCGCGCCAGCCGCCAACAGCAACGTTGTAAACGTATCCACCTCATGCACCAGTTCATTACTGACTTTGCCCGGCGGTACCTTTCCCGGCCAGCGAACGATGCAGGGTACCCGGTTGGATCCTTCCAGCGAGGTGAAATAGCCGCCGCGCCAGGGGCCGGAAAATCCGTTCCACTGACCGCCCAGGGGGTCGGGATCCGCCGCAATCATGCGATAAGTGGGATCCGGACCATTATCGGACGTCCAGACAACAATGGTGTTTTCCGCCAACCCCAGTTCCTCGACTTTGTCCAGCAGCATCCCGGTAAAGGCGTCCATCTGGACCAGCAGGTCCGCCATGCCGCCCCGTTTGGTTTTGCCGGCGAATTCCGGATCGGGAATAGCGGGAATATGTACCTGGGTATAGGGCAGATACAGATAAAACGGTTTCCCGTCCTGCTGGGCCCGCTCCATAAAATCCATCGCCCGTTCGGTAATTTTTCGGTCGAAGCCGGCGCGAAATTCCGCGTCATAGGTGGCCAAAACCGTTGCCGGGGAACCTTTCTTTTTTTCATAGATCGGCTGCAGCTCCAGCTCAATTTCATCCTGTCCATAGGGTGCTATGCCCATTTTTTCCTGAGGAAAATACGACTGCATCGACCACAACACCTCGTCGGCCGAACGCGGACTCCACAGGGCTTCATCAAAGCCGAATTCCACCGGACTGCGTTCTTCCGGGTCGCTGCCCAGATGCCATTTACCCCACATACCTGTTGCATAGCCTGCATCCGACAATGCCTGCGCGATGGTCACTTCCCAACGGGTCAGCCCGTCAGCCATATCCTTCGCGTCGACCACCTGCGTGCCGGAACGGATCGGATGGCGCCCGGTCAAAACCGCGGAGCGGCTGGGCGTACACTGCGGTTCCACATTAAAATTAAGCAGCCGTAACCCTTCCGCCGCCAGCCGGTCGATATGGGGTGTAGGCGCGCCCCGCAACACGCCGCCGCCATAACAACCCAGTTCGCCCCAGCCGAGATTATCCATGAACACAAAAATAATGTTTGGTTTTTCCGGGTTATGCATGTTCATCCTCGCTCTTTCCCTTTTGTTACCCGTTTCCATCAACTATTCCGCGGCAAGGGACCGCACTTCGCCAAAACTATAGCGCTGCCGTTCAAAAATAACAATCCTGGCAAGGCATGCTCATCATCGGTTCAAGCAGTAAGGACCGCCGATTCGATGAACAGGTCCTTAACTCCCGAACGCTACCAGTAGAAATTGGGGATCTCCCCGTCATTGCTCTCGTCATCCACGCCGGTTGCTCCGTCCAGGTCACCGGCCACCAGCCGTTCCGCCCGCTTCAGGTTGTCGACTTTCAGCACCACCCGGGCTCCGTTCCCGGCGTTGGCGGCAAAGGCATACATATACTCGATGTTGACGTCGGCGCCGCTGAGCTTTTCCACCTGGTCGCACAAACCACCCGGAGTATCCGCCACCATCATGCTCAGCACCGGTGTGATTTTCACCGTAAATCCAGCCTCGTTCAAAGCTCTTTTCACCTGTTCCGGTTCGTTGACAATCAGCCGCAGAATGCCAAAATCCGACGTGTCCGCCACCGACAGCGCCCGGATGTTCACGTCGTTGGCTTTTAATACCGCCAGCACTTCCACCAGCGCGCCCGGACGATTTTCCACAAATACGGAAAGCTGCTTGATAACCATCGTTCTCCCCCCATTTATCTGACTTAATGTTTTATAAAAAACACCGGTTGCATTACGCTGCCCCCGACACTTTCGATTCTTAAGGAAACGCTGTTTAAATCTTCCGTTTATCAACGACCCGCTGGGCTTTTCCTTCGCTGCGTTCAATGGTTTTCGCATCCACCAGCCGCACCGTGGCTGACACGTTCAGCACGTTGGCAAGCTCTCCCTGGATCTTATGCTCCAGTGCCTCCAGCCGGCGCACCTCATCGGAAAACATCCGATCGGTCAGTTCCACCAGCACGGTCAGATTGTCGAGATTGTCCTGACGGTCGACAATCAGCTGATAATGCGGCGACGTTTCACCCATATTCAGCAGTACACTTTCCACCTGAGACGGGAACACGTTGACGCCACGGATGATCAGCATATCGTCACTGCGGCCCAATACCTTGCCCATGCGGACCGTGGTCCGGCCACAGGCGCAGGGTTGCCGGTCCAGCACTGTCAGGTCCCGGGTCCGGTAGCGAACCATCGGCATGCCTTCCTTGGTCAGTGTGGTCAGCACCAGCTCTCCTTTTTCACCCTCCGGCAAGACTTCGCCGGTGACCGGATTGATAATTTCCGGATAGAAATGGTCCTCGCTGATATGCAGCCCCTTCTGGGCACTGCACTCACAGGCCACTCCCGGCCCGATAATTTCGCTCAGGCCATAAATATCCATTGCCTTAATGCCCAGTTGGGCTTCAATGGCCTGCCGCATTCCCTCAGACCAGGGCTCCGCCCCGAAAACCCCGACTTTCAATGCCGTTTCCCGGGGATCAATCCCCATTTCCCGCATCGTCTCGGCAATATATAACGCGTAGGACGGCGTACAGGCAATGGCGGTAGTGCCAAAGTCCTTCATCAGCATAATCTGGCGGGCGGTATTGCCGCTGGAAACGGGAATTACCGACGCCCCCAGCAACTCGGCGCCATAATGGACCCCCAAACCGCCGGTGAACAAACCATAACCATAGGCAATTTGAATAAACGACTGACGGTTGATTCCGGCGGCCGTCAGCGTCCGGGCCATCACTTCCGCCCAGATCCCCAAATCCTTTTTGGTATAACCAACCACCGTGGGCCGGCCGGTCGTGCCGCTGGAGGCGTGAATCCGCACAATCTCACTGACCGGCACGGCAAATAGTCCGTAAGGGTAATTGTCACGCATATCCTGTTTCGTGGTAAAAGGCAGCTTGGCAATGTCCGCCAAAGTGCGCACATCTTCCGGCAATAAACCCTTTTCCTGCATTTGAGACCGGTAAAATTTCTGCTGCCGGTACATCCGGCTCACCAAATCTTTCAACGACGTTGTCTGCAGCGCATCCATTGCCTCACGGCCCATGGTCTCCGCCGGTTTATTCCAATACAATCCGCATCCCCCTCCTATCGGGCCGGGTCTGGAGCGGTATCGTTCGCCAGCGTCACCACCGCGCCCGAATATTGCGAGAAAAAGCCTGCGAAAATCCCTCCGGGCATTTTCATCCAGGCTCTTCCGGTTTATTCCGTCCATTGTTCGGCCTACAAAGACACTCTTACTCGTGCCGCGTAAATTTTAACAAATTTAGCGCTAAAAAGTCAATGTTTTTCATGAAAACTGTTTCATTTCCTTGCAAATCAGCAGAAGATCGTCGCCTTGCCGCCGCCAGCAACATTCGACGCTCCATCCACATGCCTATTTAATTAACGGCAATATCGCTTTAAATGCCGCGCTGCCGGCTGCTCCCAACCATTCATACACCGCCATTTCCACACCGGAAACAACACCACCGGCGTCACGAATCCGCGCCAGCGCCAGCTGCTTGTCCGTTTCTGTCCGGGAACCGGCCGCGTCGTGGATGACATGAACCGAATACCCCCGCTCTAAGGCCTCCAGCGCCGTCTGGCCAACGCAGATGTGCGTTTCAATCCCGGTCAGCACCAGCTGCCGGCGTTTCAACGACTGCAATGCCTTAAGAAAGTCTGCTCCGCCAAAACAACTAAATGTATTTTTTTCATATACAGGAACATCGTTCAGAAAATTCTTCAGTTCGGCCACCGTGGCGCCCAGTCCCCGCGGGTATTGCTCGGTGACCAGAATCGGCACCTGCAGTTCCTGCGCCACCTGTACCATCCGGATCACATTGTGCAGTATTCCCGCCGCGTTGTGAATGGCCGGCAGCAGCTTCTCCTGCACGTCGACCACCACCAGCAAACTATCTTCTCTAATCAGTCGACCGCTCGGCGTGTTCACCCCAGTATCCCCCTTTTCTACGCTCCTTGCACCCGCAGCAGATCCAGCCGTCCGCACAGCTCCACCACGTTCAGCGCCGCCGGCACCAATACAGTGTCACCCGGCACCAGCGTTTCTTCGCCGCCCGGATAACGAAGGACCCCCTGCCCGGCCGTCACACAATAAATCATATATCGTCCCCCGCCGTCATCAGGCCGCGCACCGTCCACGGTCACTACCGACAACTGAAAATAGGGATTGGCAATTTCCCGCGATGAAAAATCCAGCGATAATTGCCGGCTAAAGTCAATCACTTCCAGGGCCCGATCCAGGTGCAATTTCCGCTGCTGTCCCTGTTCGTCCCGGCGATTGTAATCGTAAATCCGGTATGTCGTATCGGAACTTTGCTGTATTTCGTACACGGCCACTCCCGCTCCCAGCGCATGAACCACACCACTGGGAACGTGAATCAGGTCGCCTTTACGTACCGGAACATAGCGCAATAATTCGGTAACCGACTCGTTCTGCACCGCCCGGCGCAACTGTTCCAAAGTAACATCCTCTTTCAGGCCGTAAACGATTTGTGCGCCCGGTCGTGCCGCCAGCACATACCAGGCTTCAATTTTCCCTTCTGCTCCCTCGTTCCCTTGCGCATAAGCATCATCGGGGTGGACCTGGACCGACAAGGCGCTTTGCGCCGTCAATATTTTCACCAATAACGGCATCTTTTTTCCGTCCGTTGTTTGGCCGATAATTTCCCGGGAATGCGCTGAAATTAAAGTCTGCAAAGTATTGCCGGCAAAGCTGCCGTTACGTACCTGGCTCATCCCCTGCGAATGACAACTCAGCTCCCAGCTCTCGCCAATCTTTCCCGGCGGCAGCTGGCGATTCAACAATGTGGCCATCTCGGAACTGCCCCAGATCCGTTCTTTATACACAGGATAAAACTTTAGCGGGTACATCCATTCACCTCTCCACAGCGGTATAAATAATAC
>DATMYQ010000299.1:0-8522 GCA_035560935.1 Patescibacteria group bacterium
GCCATGAAATATTCGTGCGAAGAAGTTGAAAACAGATGGAGAAGGAGAGAATATTTTGGATAAAATTAATTTGTTGCAAAAATTAAGCCTGTTTAATGAGTTTTGGAGTCCTAAAATTGTTGGGGAACTAAACGACTCCTATATTAAACTGGCAAAATTAAAAGGTGAGTTTGACTGGCATCATCATAAGAACGAGGACGAATTATTTTTTATCGTAAAAGGGCAATTGCTGATTAAATTTCGAGACCATGAAATTTCACTGAATGAAGGGGAATTCCTTGTCATTCCTCAAGGAGTCGACCATCTTCCGGTGGCAGCTGATGAAGTGCATGTCATGTTGATCGAGCCGAAAGAAACGTTAAATACCGGCAATGTGATAACGGAAAAAACCAAACAGACATTAGAGCGAATTTAAGTTTGCGTAAGCGGGGCGCTACTTGCTCCGGCTTCGAAAAGTACAAAATAGATGTTGCTATGGGAAATTCACAGGATTTTACCGCTGGTAATCCGATCAATGTCGTGAACGCCTGGGAATGTTTGAGGATAGACAAGCAACCGGAACAGGCGCTATACTGTTGTGTAGCGTTCAGTGCGTGCTGTGATAAAACATTATAAAACTGTCAACGAAGGGGACGAATGACGGAACAATGAAAAAAACAATCAGTGTGATTTTACTTATTGCCATAACGTTTGCGGCGGGGGCCTGCACCAGTCTGAAAAAAGAAACGGCGACACCACCAGCGGAAGGGAAACTGCGGACGGTCACGGTCGGATTGATGCCGGATGTGGAATCTATTCCGTTTATTATTGCCCAGGAGAAGGGTTATTTTAAAGAAGAGGGCCTGGACGTCAAACTGGAATTTTTTAAAAGCGCGGTCGATCGCGACAGCGCGCTGCAAAGCGGTAATCTGGACGGTGCCGTTTCCGACATGCTGGCAGAAGTCTTTGCCAAAGCCGGCGGCTTTGACATGGTGATTACTTCCATGACCAGCGGCAGTTATAAAATGGTGATTGGTAAAGATATTACCGCGACTACGATCCAGGAATTGAAAGGTCGGGATGTGGCCATTTCCAAGAATACCATTATCGAATACGTTACCGATCGGATGTTGGCGGAGGGCGGTTTAAAACCGGATGACATCAATAAAATCATCATTCCTCAGATCCCCGCCCGATTGGAAATGCTGCAAAACGGTAAAATCGCCGCTGCGACCATGCCGGAACCGCTGGCATCACTGGCCGTTAAAAACGGTGCCAAGCTGTTGCGCAGTTCCGATCAACTGGGGCTTTATCCGGGTGTCATGGTGTTCACCCGAAAAGCGGTGACCGAAAAAGAAAAAGAACTGCAAGCGCTGTATCGGGCCTATAGTAAGAGTATTGAATATCTGGCTCGCGAGCCACTGGAAAAGGATATGGACATGTTGGTGGAAAAAGCAGGATTTCCGCCGGGAGTGAAAGGTGTGCTGGTGTTACCGAAATATCAAAAAGCGGTTGCGCCTAAGATTGCGGATGTGGAGACCGTGATAAATTGGATGCTGGAAAGAAAATTGATCCAGAAGCCATTAGGCTATCAAGACTTGGTTGATGATCGGTTTACACGGTAAATGGCAATGATACGGATACGGAATTTGGATGTCACGTATGAATCGCAAAGAGAGCGCTATGCCGTTCTCCGCAACATTGACCTGGAGCTGGAAGCGGGGGAGACCTGCGCGATCATTGGTCCTTCCGGCTGCGGAAAATCTACCCTGTTGAAAGTATTGGCGGGCATTGTTACGGATTTCGACGGGTCAGTGGAGATTGACGGTCAACCGGTGATGCCTCGTCGGCAAAAAATCGGTTTTATCCCGCAAAATTATGGTCTGCTGCCGTGGAAAAACGTTTATGAAAATGTTTGTCTGGGGGTAAAAATTAAAAACCCCGGCCAGTCCAGCGACCGGGAACAACTTGGCCTTTTATTGCAGCAACTGGGTCTGGGCGGACTTGAAGACCGTTATCCGGGAGAATTGAGCGGCGGGCAGCAGCAAAGGGTGGCTCTGGCGCGCTCTTTTCTGTTAAAACCGGATTTGCTGCTGATGGATGAGCCTTTTTCCGCGCTGGACGCCATGACGCGGGAGGAAATTCAGGCGGTATTTCTGGCAGTCTGGCGCAAACACGCAGTTTCTACGATTCTGGTGACCCATCATGTGGAGGAAGCCGTTTATCTGGGACGAAAAATAGTGATTTTGTCGCCGGCTCCCGGACGGATCAGCAAAGTGATTAATAATCCCCTGTTTGGAGAAGAAGAGATCCGGGAGCGGCCGGAGTTTTTTCAACTCAGTATGGAATTGCGGAAAATAATGAAAGAGGACTGGGCGAAATGACGGAAAAGGGAACAGGATTTTGGTATCTTTATGGTATCCTGGTTTTGCTGGGATTGTGGCAGGCGGCGGCTGTTCTCACCCAATTACCGGTCATTCCGCCTCCGGGAAATGTCCTGATCAACTTGATCGACGTTTTTTCCGCCAAAATTGCCGTGCATGGCGCTTACAGCCTGTGGCGTATTATCGCAGGTGTTTTTCTGGCTGTGGCGGTCGGGATTCCTATCGGACTCTGCATGGGGTATTTTCCCGCGTGGGACCGGGCGTTGTCGCCGATTATCTATTTAACATATCCTATCCCCAAGATCGCGCTGTTGCCTATTTTAATGTTGATCTTCGGATTGGGAGAATTATCGAAAATCATTATGCTGTTTCTGATCGTTGTTTTTCAGGTTGTGGTGGCCGTGCGGGATGGGGTGAAAAGTATTCCGAAAGAAACCTATTATCCCCTGTACTCCCTGGGTGCTGGGTTTTTGGCTGTGTTCCGGGAGATTCTGATTCCTGCTTCCATGCCGAAATTTTTAACCGCGCTGCGGGTAGCTTTGGCGACGGCGATTGCCGTGTTGTTTTTTACTGAAACATTTGGTACTCAGTATGGCATGGGTTACTTTATCATGGATGCCTGGATGCGGGTCAATTATCTGGAAATGTATTCCGGCATTGTGGTTTTAAGCGGCATCGGACTGATTCTATTCGGAGCCATTGATTGTCTGGAACGCAAACTGTGTTATTGGCAGCATAAATAAAAGATACCGGTCAACATCTCGTTAAACCGGAAAAAGATCGAAAAGGCGTCAATACGAAACTGGAAAACGCGGGCTGCTGCTAGTATAAGTAAGGAGAGAACTTATTTTGCTATTACAAAAGAGAATCCCTATCGTTTTTATCATAGTAGTGTATTTGACGTTTGCGATCTTTACGATTGTCTTTCCGTACTGGTTTTCAAATTATATCCCCTTTCATGAGATTCAGAGTAGTATTGGCTTTTTTGGAGCCAGTATTATTTTTGGGCTTTTTGCTTTTTGCATTATATTACCAATTATTACACTGGCGATCCTGATCCGAACAGCCTTTAACCACACTTTAACGAGAGCAAAGAGTTTGGGTTTTGTATTTATTACTTATTTATATATGATATTTGCGTTTGCCTGCGTATACTTTTTAATGTGTGATGTGGGAGATCATGTCAATGCGGTGAGGATGAAGGATGCTCCGTCTTATGAAAGCGGACTGGAACAAGAGATGCCGGTAAAAAACAAAGGATTTGTTGATTTATCACCATTCCAGGGGATCGATAAAAAATTGTGGCGCAGTGTTGATACGCCTGACAAAAAGGTGTGCCAGCTTACGGAAAACAAAAATGATGTTTTTATTGATTGCCTTTATCTCAGCACGGTAACGATCGCTACTTTAGGGTATGGGGATATTGTGCCCAAGCTGTGGTATTCAAAGCTTGGAATCAGTATTGAAGTGGTTATCGGGCAACTGTTTTTAGTCTTAGGGGTGTCCAGCGCTTACTCCAGAAAAAAATAGAGAGGGCAAAAAAACAGAAAATAGCCTGGAAGGGCCGTTGGTTTTCACTAACGGTTGTTCCAGGCTATTTTAATATCTAAACCGGGGAGCGCAACGACGTGAATAATTCGGAACTGCTCCGAGCCAGAAGGGTGGTCAGATGGGTATAGTAATAACCGACTCCCTGATTCAGACGAATCACTGCATTCTCAAAGTTGCCGGCGGTACCGGAGGTCTTGCCGGTTTGATGGATAGCGGAAAATGCTTGCTGCAGGGCTTCCTGAACAACGGGATGTTGTACCTCGCCGGGATAACCCAATGATTGTGACAAATCCGTAGGTCCGAGAAAGACCACATCTACTCCGGCGACATTGGCGATCGGAGTGATATGTTCCAGCCCTTCCCGGTCTTCAATCTGGACACAGACCAATGTTTCACGGTTGACCTCTTGAGCATATTCCTTTATGTTTCGTTTAAAACCGTAATGTGCTGAACGAGTGCCTACGGCCAGACTGCGTGAGCCCAGGGGATGATATTTTACGGCAGCGACGATTTCTTCCGCCTGACGGGCATTAGCGACATGCGGGGCCTGGATGCCCATCGCGCCCCGGTCCATGTATTGTAAAATGATTTCAGGGTCATTCTTGGGGGGCCGGACGATCGGTGTGGTGTTGCTGACTTCGGCGGCCATGATCATGAGTTCCGCTGTCTCCAGCGATATGGAGCCGTGCTCGCAATCAATGAGGACCCATTCGAAACCCATATTTCCGGCCATTTCGACGAGGTGGGGAGAGGGGATCATAATCGACAAGCCCAGAACCGGTTTGCCGGCAAGCAGGGCTTCTTTTATTTTATTGCGCATCTTATACATCCTTTCGCCGTATCGGCTGATTCTGTTACTTGATTTTCGAGAGATCCACATTTAACGCCTTAGCGGTGTCCCGGATGATTTGAAAGGTATCATCCGTGGCGACAACGTACTTTGTCGCGCTCACGGGTTTTAACGCTTCCGGACGCAGTTCATGGACTTTCGTCATGGCTTCGACAAATTTATCCTTAAGTGCCGGATCGATATCTTTGGCAACGGCAAAAGGGGATTGGGGGATGGGGGGGCAGGTGTGAACGATGATCACTTCGTCTTTAGTGATAATCCCTTTGGCAATGGCCCGGCCATAGGACATTTCATCAACGGCGGCCGCTTCCACTTTTTTGTTTTTTACCGCCAGTATCGAGGCATCGTGTCCGTTGGAATAAAGAACCGTGGCGAAATCCTTGTTCGAGAGGCCATTGTCCAGCAAGACCTTGGCCGGGATAAGATACCCGGATGTGGAGGCAGGATCGGTAAAGGCGAAGGTTCGGCCTTTCAGATCGCTTAACGACTGGATGCCGGTATCCTTGTGTGTAATGATATAGCTGTTATAGGTGGGAGAGCCATTTTCTCCGACCCGGACTACGCAAACTTTGGCACCGGCCCGTTCTGACGCCATAACATAGGAAAAGGGTCCGAACATGGCGGCATCAATATGATTGGTTCTCATTGCTTCCACAACCGCGTTGTAGTCACTGGCAACATAGGGTTCAATCTTAACTTTCATAGATTCCTCGAGATAGGAAATCAAAGGAGCAAATTGTTTGAGCGTTTCCTGGGCGTTTTCCGACGGAATAATGCCCAGGCGGAACGTTTTTGGCGCCGGGCTGGTCTGACATCCGGCCAGGCCGCCCAGCAGGCAGACGGCGATTACCACGATTAAACCTCGCTTAATCAGAGAAAATTTCATTTTCGTTCCCTCATTTCCACATATTTGTTGTCTGGAAAACGTTGGTTCATTTTAACGCCATTAAAGCGTTTTCCAGTTTATCCATGGCCAGTTCCAGGTTTGCCATAGAATTGGAGTACGATATCCGCACATAGTTGGGAGCCTGAAAGACCGCTCCCGGTGTTAGCAGGATATTTGCCTCGTTTAACAGGTACATTACAAGGTCGTTTGCATCGACAATGTGATAATCGTGATAATGTGTACCGAAGAATGCGGCGACATTGACCAGGATATAAAAAGCACCCTGAGGGCTAATACAGTGCAGGCCGTGGATATCCTGCAGCCGCTTTAATACAAACTGTCGTCTGCGGTTAAATTCCTGAACCATGAGATGCACAGATTCCTTAGAACCCAATATGGCTGAGATGGCCGCTTTTTGGCTTATGGAATTCATGTTTGACGTTGTATAGCTTTGAATTAAGCGCATGCCGTCGATGACCGGTTTGGGGCCCGCGGCATAACCGACCCGCCAGCCGGTCATGGCAAAGGCTTTCGACAGGCCGTTAATGGTTAACGTCTTTTCTTGAATCCGGCTGTCAATCGACGCGATGGAAACAAATTCGTTTTCGTAAGTCAGGTATTCATAGATTTCGTCGGAAAGGATAAAAAAGTCGCACTCCACCGCCAGATTGCCGATCGCCCGCAGCACCTCTCGGCTATATACGGCACCGGTTGGGTTGTGGGGATTGGTGAGTAACAGCGCTTTGGTTCTGGGCGATATTTCACGTCTGATTTTTTCGACGCTTAAAGCGACCTGATCCTCAGCCACGGTATTGACAAAAATAGGCGTTGCACCCGCGAGTTTTACCATTTCAGGATAACTGCCCCAACATGGGGTGGGGATGAGAACTTCATCGCCTGCGTTGCAGATGGCGAGCAGTGCATTGGCCAGTACCTGCTTGGCCCCGGTGCTGACAATGATGTCATCAGGGGTGTACGCCAAATGATTTTCTTTCTGCAACTTGTGGCAGATGGCTTCCCTTAATTCATAGATCCCTTCGATCGAGGTGTATTTGGTAAACCCGTCTTCGATGGCCTGGATAGCCGCACGGCAGATATGATCGGGAGTTTTGAAATCCGGTTCACCGATGTTTAATGCGATAACCGGTCTTCCGGCCCGTTTAAACGCTTCCATCTGGCTCCGGAACTCCGCGCCAATATTGGCGTCCATTGATGTTACCCGTTCACTTAAATTTGTCATGGCAGATGCTCCTTTTAAATGATTTTTGCCCGCAAACGGCTGTTGATTTGATCAATGGCCGCAACCGTCAACAGCGTGAGAAAAATGATGGCGGAAGTTTCCTGGTACTGAAACAACCGCATGGAGGTAATAAGGTCAAATCCGATTCCTCCCGCGCCCACCATTCCCAGGACAGTCGCGGAACGAATATTGGTTTCCCAGCGAAACAAAATGACGGTGATGATCTCCGGCAATACCTGCGGTAAAACCGCGAAGCGGAGTACCTGTCCGGTTGTTGCTCCCGTGGCCCGAATCGCTTCAATCTCACCCTTGTCCACATTTTCTATGGCTTCCGCATAAAATTTCCCCAGCATTCCTGCCGAATGCACGGCTAAAGCCATGAGTCCGGAAAATGGCCCCAGTCCGACGGCAGTAACAAAAATCAGGGCAACGATCATTTCCGACACGGAACGGGTGAGATTCAATAAGGAACGACAACTCCAATAGAAAAACGGATGTGGTGAAAAATTGGCTGAGGCGCCAATACCGACGGGAATTGCCAAAATAATAGCCAGGACGGTTCCGGCAACCGAAATTTCGATCGTTTGCAAAATGGAAGAGATGAAATCATTCAACCGGTTGAAATCGGGAGGAAAAGCACTTCCGATAAAACGGAACATTTCCGGTAGGCCGTAGAGGAGTTTCGTTAAAGAAAAGCCAGCTTGCTGAAAACACAGAAGAATGACAAGCAGCAAGACGCACAAATATCCGTGGCCTTTGGAGAAGCGTGCATTGGCGCAGCGCGGGTATTTTTGTCCGTCGATTATATTGTTATTGCCTTCGCACATCGCTTAAACAACCTCCGGGTATTGATTATACAAAGTATCTACGGTACGGGCGTCGACTTTGTCAGTGTCGTACTGTGCGATAATTTGGCCCTGATTCAAACCGATAATTTTTTTGGAATAGTTCATGGCCAAATCAACATTGTGCAGGGTTAAAACGAGGCTGATATTCTCCTCTTCGCGGATTTTTGTTAATAGATCCAGTATGATGGCTGATGTCTTGGGATCCAGACTGGCAACGGGTTCGTCCGCCAACAATATTCGGGGCCTTTGGGTAAGGGCCCTGGCGATGGCTACCCGTTGCTGCTGACCGCCGCTTAACTGTCCCGCCCGCTGCAATCGTTTGTCATAAAGACCTACCCGGTCTAAATAATGGCAGGCCAGTTCATAATCAGATTGGGTAAATTTACTCAGCAGTGACTTGAACACCGGCATATGAGCCAATCGCCCACAAAGCACATTTTCTAATACCGATATCCGCTTGATGAGATTGAACTGCTGAAAAATCATACCGATGGGTTTGCGGAATTCGCGCAGCTTGCGGGAGTCGTGGGACAAAGAAACGCCGTTTACCACGATTTCGCCGCTGTCAATTGCCACCAGGCCGTTAATACAGCGGAGCAAGGTAGATTTACCCGCGCCGCTCGGGCCCAGCAATACCGTGGACGTGTCATTTTCGATAGAGCAGGACACCGAGTTCAGCACCTGGTCGTTGCCGAAAGATTTAATGACTTTTTTGATATGAATCATCAACGCTGTTCCTTTCTTTATTACCGATTTTGCTAGCTACTATATGCTATTATAACGC
>DATMYQ010000300.1:0-2408 GCA_035560935.1 Patescibacteria group bacterium
TATGATTGTTAACCGCCAAGGGATAAAAGACTGGGTGTGCCGAAGCGCACTCGCCGGCACATGCCGAATTATCTCTATAGGTGGTTTTTATTTTTCCCCTAAAGGGAAAAAATCAAATAATTGTCGTATCCATGTTCTGACCCGTGGTACGGTGTAGTATAAAACCGCCAGGGGAGTAAAAGACTGGGTGTGTCGCATCACACTCGCCGGCAGGTGCCGAATATCCACGTAGGAGGGTTTTTTGTGATAAAAAAAGGTTTTGTGAGCAAGCTAAAGGGGCAGAATAATGCCTACCAGGAACTATTTACAAGGCATCAGGGCAATCCGATTTTAACGGTGAAAGATTGGCCATATCCTGCCCATGTTGTGTTTAATCCGGCAGCAACATCCTTTCAGGGGAAAACGTTATTGCTGGTCAGGGTAGAAGATCGCCGGGGATTTTCTCATCTTACCCGTGCGGTAAGCGCAGATGGCGTAACGAATTGGGAAATAGACGGTTCGCCGACGCTGGAAGCCGATCCGGAGAATTATCCGGAAGAACTTTGGGGGATTGAAGATCCAAGGATTATCCGGGTTGATGAATTGAATAAATGGGTCGTTACCTATACGGCATATTCCCGGGGCGGGCCGCTAGTGTCTATGGCACTGACGGATAATTTTGTAAACTTTGAACGGTTGGGGCCGGTCATGCCGCCAGAAGATAAAGATGCGGCGTTATTTCCTCGGCGAATCAATGGGAAATGGGCGTTGATCCATCGTCCAATAGCGGCTAATTATGTTCCTGGCGCACATATTTGGTTATCCTATTCTGATGATCTGGTGCATTGGGGTGACCGCCGGGTATTGATGCACGCCCGGCGCGGCGGCTGGTGGGACGGCGGCAAGATTGGGCTTGCTACTCCGCCTTTAGAAACTGCTAAAGGATGGTTGCTTTTTTATCATGGCGTCCGGCAGACGGCATCAGGATCAATTTATCGCATGGGGTTGGCGCTGCTGGATCTTGATGATCCGCTGAAGGTAACAAACCGAAGTGAAGAATGGGTTTTCGGACCCGTGGAGCCCTATGAACGAGAGGGTGATGTGGATGATGTGGTGTTTCCCTGCGGTTGTATAGTGGATGAAAAAACCGGATTGCTGAAAATGTATTATGGAGCAGCGGATTCTTGCATCGGTATGGCTACGGCCTCGCTGAACGATCTAGTGGAATATATCCAGAAGTGTCCGGAGCCGAAGGACGAGGCACTTTATTGAGAATATGCAGCGACATAAACCGTTGCATGTCAAAGAAAGGAGAAACCATGACTCATGAAACAAGGATAGCTTTTTTAAGTACGTATCCACCCCGCGAATGCGGTTTGGCTACATTTACCGAGGATCTGGTAAACGAAATTTCCCGGGCTGCCATGGTTAGACCTCTGGTTATCGCCGTTGCCGCCGGTGAAGAAGTATATGGGGATTCACGGGTCGAACACAAACTCCGGCAGCATGATCGCGAAAGCTATTTTCAAACCGCCCAATGGGCTAATGCGCAGGCGGATTTACTGGTTATTGAGCATGAATATGGAATCTTCGGCGGCGAGTGCGGCGAATACATCATTGACTTGGCAAAAACTTTAGACATCCCTTTTCTTGTTACCACCCATACGGTTTTAGAATCACCGTCTGTTAAACAGCGGGAGGTTCTGAAAGAGCTGGGCCGTCTCAGTACGAATTTGGTAACGATGGCGGAGAGTTCTGTTTCCATACTGGAAAGAACCTATGGCATTTCACCAGATAAAATCCTGGTCATCCCTCATGGTGTTCCCAGCATGCTGGTGGGGGCCCGGGAAAAATTAAAAGTTGCGCATGGGTTAAAGGATAAACAGGTCATCAGCAGTTTTGGGCTTCTCAGTCCGGCAAAAGGCATTGAGTATGGAATTGAGGCGGTTGCCAAAGTAGTGGCAGATTACTCCAACGCCGTATACCTGATTTTAGGGAAAACCCATCCCTGCGTTAAAGAAAAATCGGGAGAAGATTATCGGCAAAGCCTTATGGATTTGGCGGAAGATCTTGGTATACGAAATAATGTCCGCTTTGTCGACAAGTACCTGTCAAAAGAGGAAGTCATAAAGTATTTGCATCTGTCCGATGTGTACATGACACCTTATCTGTCGAAAGAACAGGCGGTCAGCGGAACCTTGGCTTACGCAGTGGGCTGCGGACGTGTGGTTGTGTCCACGCCATACCGCTATGCTCAGGAAATGCTGGGAGAAGGAAGAGGTCTGCTGGCTGAATTCAGAGATTCTGATTCGCTGGCGGATTGCCTTAAATACGTGCTGAAAAATCCTCTTAAGAAAAAAGAAATGGAATTAAAAACGCTGGCAGTCGGGCGCCTGATGACCTGGGACAACGTAGCTAACCGCTATACC
>DATMYQ010000301.1:0-7282 GCA_035560935.1 Patescibacteria group bacterium
AAAAACATCATTTTTTATAAGTTGCGGAGTATTTTGTCGGAAGGTAAGGAGGAATACTTCGCCATGTGGAGAAAGATGCTTTAATATAGTGGTCAGTTTGTTTAAGAGTTAGTAAATGCTGTATTTTGTGAAACCGGACTAGGAGGATACTTATGTGGACTGTAGTGTATATCGCGTCAAATCGTAATCAGGCTGAAAATTTAAAAAATGTGTTGTGTGATGAGGGAGTGCTGGCCAACACAAGACCTGCCGGCGTGGTTTCTTCTTCGGGTGATGGTATGTATGAAATTTTAGTATTGGAATCGGAAGCGGATGAAGCGCATGAGATTCTTTGCCAGCATGCGGTGAAATAGCAGAACGCGGTAATCGAAGATTGGGTGATACAATTTGTGATACTGCCAGTGTCGGCAGTGTCTTTGCTGACAAAATCAACAAGTAAGGGAGAAGCGTATGTCGCTGGAACTGGCGGTGGTAATTGGGGGGCTAGTGGCGGCTGGTGTGCTATGGTATTATTGGCGTTGCCGGTCCGGCCTGCAGGGGCAGGCCCGGCAATTGACCGTTCGATTGGAGGCACTGTCGCACCAACCCAATAAAACGATAGCGAAACAACGGCTGACGAAAATATTGTATCGGCTTTTTTGTCAGAGTGTCAATCAAAAATGTCCGGCTGTGGCCTACCAAGCCATTGATCTTTTGAAACTGGCGCTGGGGGAAGGCATGGGGCAGAGTGCCGCTATTGAATCTCAGCGGTTATCGGCGGGTATTATTAGTGCACTGCGACAGCAACAACCCGATATCGCCGGTCATTTGGCGGATGCGTTTAAACCGTTATTGCGGCGTTTGCAGGAAGCGGACACAGCGCAGGTGCTGTTACAAATTGGTTTTGTTTCTGCGGTGGCATTGAAAGACCGGCAAAACTTTATTGCGGCCAAACTGGTGGAAGTTTTGTTTCTGGTGATGGAAAAAATGGAGTGGGGATCATCGACAGAATCTTCAAAGGCGGTATTCCGTACATTGAAGCTGATAGGCGTTATTGCTCTGAGACGTCATGATGTTGACTTGTTCCGTGAATTATTGAGCCGGATCTACAGCTGGGTGAGCCGGGTGCCGGCATCGGAAAAAACACAACTGTGCGCCGATATAGGGGCGCTTTTGTTTGTCAGCTGGTTGCACCGGATTATCCAGTCGGAAGATCAGGAAGCGTTTGAGATTCTGACGGATATCATGGAAACGTTAGTTGCGGAAGGCGTTTTTAGTCTCGGAATTCAAGCGATGGTTGCCGAATGGCGGGATTTAGGGAGCTCTGCCGGGCTGTATGCCCGCGGTAATCTGGGTGAGCAATTGATGCGTAAGATCTTAACCATGGCGGCACATTCCGGTGAGATAACTGTCTGGTCCCGGGCTCTGGAAGATGTGGGCCGGATTATTGTAATGGCATTGAGCCAGCGGACAATGAAAGAAGCGTTTGGATTGGTGCGTCCACTTTTGGAGACGGGAAGAGGCCTGTTGGCCGCGGAGCTTCGCTTTCGCCATGCAAGAGAATCCACTGCCTTTTTTCGGCAGGCGTTACAGAAACTATTGCAGGAATGTATCTTATTGGCGGAATATTTGTCGCGCCAGGATATGACCAGTACTGTCGGAGATATTATTGAAGAAATGTACGGTTTGTGGAATAGTGGGCAGTTGGGAACCGGCCTGAAATATAAAAAGCGTTTTTGTCAGTTATTATTATACTATTGGGTTCAAACTCAGCGACGTAAAGCTCGGCGATTCATGCCGCAATGTCAGCAACTGGCTCTTCCCATATTGCTGACGGAAAGAGAGCAGCAACAACTGGGATTTTTAGAACCTATTGCCCCGCCGGTTTAAGAGGCTGCCGGGTTTTCGGCAGGCTGCCGGTCAGCAAACGATACAGCAGGGGCAACGGAATTAAGATTTTTTGCAGTATGATGGCCGCCGTCAGACTGGCCGCCACGGTGATCAGAAAAAAAGCGACGGTGGCGGTGAAGGTCATCATAAGGTTGGCCTTGCCCAGGGCCACTGTCAGATAGTGCATGATGAACGGATGCACGAGAAAGATGACATAGGAATGGGTTCCCAGGGCGTCGAAGACTTGCCGGGCAAGGCGCGGCAGCCGCGGGGACTGGAACCGGTCGAAAACGAACAGCGTGGCTGCCAGCGTATACAGCACGCCGATGGGGCTGAGCTGATGGACGATGTTCACGGCCCGTTCCGGACCGCTGCCGGGGGCGGTGACGTAATGATAATAAGCCGCCAGCATGCCGGCCAGGGTCAGCGCGAAAAACCAGCCTATGCTTTGGCGGTACCGGTTGAGGACCGCCAGGAAATCCTGATAGCGGGCGGCGCAAACCGCGCCCAGCAGGAAGATGAAGACGTAGTGGAGGCAAAGATAACTCATGCGGTTGTCCAGCCACGTGTTCAACAGCGCCGAATCAAAACGAATCTTGAAATGATAGCTGGAGTAATAGTTGAAGAGGATCTGCAGAATCAGCAATGCCGTCAGCGGGACCACAGGCTTATTAAGAATGGCCTGGATTATCCGCCGCCACAAGGGAAACAGCAGGTAAAACCAAAGCAGAATAACCAGAAAGTACAGCTGATAGGAAGCAAAACCGAAAAAGAAATAGTTGGGCAGGATGTCACGGGACCAAATGCTGCGGTCGCCGTAGAACCAGGTGTAGTGCACCATATACATAAAAGACCAGGCCAGGTACGGCCATAGCACGGTCTGGGCCCGCCGGGACATGAACCGAAGATAGGAATAGTCCTCCTTCAGGTTGTGGTTCAAAAACAGTCCGAACGCGGAAATAAAAAAGAAAATGGGTACGCAAAACCGGGTGACGATTTCCAGCAGGGCGAACAAACTCAGATTCACATGGGGATTGGACAGGGAATAGGCGCCGGTGTGGATGCCGATCACACCCAGCATGGCAAGGCCCCGCAAATAATTGAGGGCGGGGATTCGCCGGGGATTGGAAGGTTGCATTGTCATAACGAAACTCCTGTGGTTGTTATAGTTTTTATCTGAACCCGCAAGGGATAAAAAGCCTTTTGATCTATTTCGCGCCAAGTGTTTTTTTTCCTTCTTTATTATAAGCTGGCCGGGGCCGCGGCGGGAATGGCTGCGTCATTATTTTCTGCGGTGACAGAAGAAAGAAAAGGAGAGTATTTGCATGAAACCGATAGGCTTAGTGGATGGACAATTGGTGGATTTAAATGAAAATGTCGTGCCGATGGAGGACCGGGGACACCAGTTTGGTGATGGCGTTTATGAAGTGACCAAGGTGTACAACGGTCATTGCTTCGCGCTGAAGCAGCATCTGGACCGTTTGTTCCGGTCCCTGAAAGAACTGCGTATTCCCGCCGCCTACACTCCGGAGGAGCTGGCGGAGTTTCACGGGAATTTGATCAAGGAATCGGGCATAACCGAAGGCTCCGTTTATTTGCAGATTACCCGGGGCGTAGCACCGCGGGTTCATAGCTTCCCGGACAAAGTGGTGCCCCGGCTGACGATGGCTATCCGGCCGGCGAACCCGGCGGCCAATCAGGAACTCTGGGCCAATGGGGCGAAAGTGATCACCGCGCCGGACGAGCGCTGGCTGCGCTGCGATATTAAATCGTTAAATTTGCTGGGGAATATTCTGGCGAAGCAGAAAGCCAAAGAGGCCCATTGCTTTGAAGCCCTGATGGTGCGGGATGGCGTGGTCAGCGAAGGCAGCAGCAGTAATTTTGCGGTGGTGAAGGACGGCGTAATCTGGACGCATCCGGTGAACAACCTGATTCTGAAAGGTGTTACCCGGACTATCGTGGTGGAGGAACTGGCGCCGGCGCTGGATATCAGCGTGCTGGAGAAAGGTTTTAGTCCGGAGTTTATGAAAACGGCGCAGGAAGCTTTTTTGATGGGAACCTCCACGGAAATTATGCCGGTGGTCGGCATTGATAAAGCGGTGGTGGGGGATGGAACTGTCGGCGAGATCACCCGTAAAATCCAGCAGGCCTATGTGGCGAAAATTAACCGGGAATGCAAAAGATAATTACTATTAAAAAACATTGACCTTCCTGTTTGGCGGCGTTACAATAAAAGAAAACGTTGCTGATAATGCTGCAAACGGCATGGCACAATAACGTGGGGAGGAACCGGAATATGAATTTGCGAATCACGGATAAAGCGAAGGAATACATCCAAAGCGAAGGCGGCGCGGTGACCGCCAATGTGGAGCAGCGGCTGATGAAAGGCTGCGACGCGCTGAAAATGGCGGGTTGTCCGACGGCGAAACTAGGAAAGCCGGAGGAGGGGGCCGCGGGAGAATATACGTTGATGCCCCAGGAAGGGATCGACGTGTATGTCCACACCACCATGAGCGAGTTTGACGAGGCGACGCTGTTGCTGGATTTAGAGACGACCCTGTTTGGCTATAATCTTAAAATTTACGGCGGACCGGCGACGGGTTCCTGCCTGGGTTGTTCCGCCTGTTAGACTGGCGTTGGAGGCCAATGACGGGAAAATACAAAAATCCGCCGAGAAGGATGCGATTTTTCTCGGCGGATTTCTTTTTTGCTGCGGAAGCTTATTTTACTATGTTGGTGGCGCAGCTGGAACAGCCACCCTCCGATATAGCGGTGGAGACGGCTTCCTCCAGACGACCGTTGTTGAACATAATCATTTCCGCCATGGCGATCGGGAAAATTTCCGTCAGCATCACTTCCATGGCCATTTTAACGGCTTCTTTCGGGTCGGATTTTTGCATACAGGGGGCGAATTTAGCTTCAATGGGCTCTTTGTAGGTGTTCAGCCAACGTTGATAATGGGCCAGCAGCATTTCTCCATCATAAAACATAATAGTCACCTTCCTCGAATTAATGTAGTCATTATAGCACAGTCTGAAGGGTTTGGGCACCAGGAAATATCATGGGCCCTCGGCGTTCAGTTTGTGTGACGGGCCAGATTCAGCGAAAGAATTTTGATCAGGTGGGCCAGGGAATAGCATTCCATCATTTGGCTGCTGCGCCGGAACAGTGGAATGGCGTTGATTTCCTCCCACCGTTCTTTGGGCAGGGGATTTAGCCAGAGGACCTGTTTCACCCGCCGGTTGACGATGCGGAGCTGTTCGGCGGCTTCCAGCGGTGACAGGGTGTGCGCATCGCTGATGACGATGAGCACCGTGGAGGACGACAATAGCTGGGCGTAGTCCTGCTCCAGGCGGTTCAGCGCGATGAACAGGTTGGTGCCTTGCCCCATTTGCGGTGATTTGGCCAGCATGTTGTCCGTCGCCTGATTGAAATCGACGCCCTGATGGAAGTAGACCGTGGCTTTTTCCAGATCATCGGCGAAAATAAAGCTTTCAATATTTTTGACGGCCCGGGAGAGGCCGAACAGTAGCGGCAGCGTGAAGCGGACGAAGCGGGACATGGAGGCGGAGACGTCGCAGAGTACAACGATGTTTGGCTTCGGCTGTTTTTTGATTTTGTACTTCAGGGAAATCATAGCGCCGCCGTAGCGCATGTTGCGGCGAATGCTCTGGCGCAGGTCGATGAGCTTCCGGCGGCTGGTGAGCCGGTAGCGCCGGGTAATCCGGGTGGTCAGACGGTGGGCCAGCTTTTTGATCAGCGCCATGACCTGGGGGATTTCTTCCTCGGTAATGTCCTGCATGTTTTTATACAGCAAGGGATTGCGATGGTCGCCGCCGATGCCGGCGGCGTTCTCGACGATTTGGTCCAGCTCATCCATGCCGATGAGTTCCCGCTTGGCCTTGGCCAGTTCCGCCAGATCCTCCGGCGACAGCTGGCGCTGCCAGAACGAAAGGGAGCTGCGCAGCAGATTTTCCACCACCGGCTGGAATTTACCCTTGACGTTGTGCCCGGTGGAGGTTTTATGGAGAAAGTCCTGCAGACGCTTTTTTTCTTCTTCCGGCAGTTTCTTGTAAACGTTTTTTAGATCTTCCGGCAGTTCCAGCGGTTTTCCCTGGAAAACCAGCTCCTGTTCCGCCTGGAGCGATTGCTGGGCGTCTTCCTGTTGTTTGTCGTCCCAGGCCTGCTGCTGTCGCTGCTTGACTTCCGGCGGGACAAAAAACAAGTTAAACGCTTCTTCAAAATAGCTTTGGTCCTCAGCGGATTTAATCAGGGAGCATTTCAGGGCAATGCGGAACTCGTCCCGGTCCAGGGCGTCAATCAAGGATAAGCCATCCACGGCGTCCAGGGTTTCCGCCACGCTGACCCGCACGCCGAGGCTGCGCAGGATCTGCACGAATCCGACGATGTTATCAGCCAGGGAGTTCACTTGCAATGTCCCCCGCAATGGCATTCGCCGGCTTCCGCCTGCTGCTCCACCGCGGCGCAGAGACCATCCGCTCCCAGTTGTTTTTGAAACAGCGCCAGATCATCCCGGTGTTTCAGCAGCATGCCCATGGTTTGGCGCACTAGTTCCGGGTCCAGATGATCGGCGTGCATCGCCATCAGCGAACGGGTCCAGTCCAGAGTTTCGGCGATGGACGGTTTTTTCTGCAGCGTGAGGTTTTTCCGCAGGTGGCAGACGGCGGTGGCGATTTGGGCCGAGAGCTTTTCGCCGGCTTCCGGGATGCGGGTGCGGATAATTTTCACTTCTTTTTCCACCGAGGGGAAATCAATATAAAGATACACGCAACGACGGCGCAGTCCTTCCGACAGCTCCCGCTCGTGGTTGCTGGTCAGCACCACCACCGGAATATGATGGGCGACGACGGTGCCCAGCTCGGGGATGGACACCTGGAAATCCGACAGGATTTCAAATAAAAATGCCTCAAATTCTTCGTCGGTTTTATCAATTTCATCGATCAAGAGCACCGCCCGCTTTTCCGCCCGGATGGCTTTGAGCAAAGGCCGCTCCAGCAAGTAGTCCGAAGAGAACACGTCCTGTTCGCTGATGCCCTGGCAGGCGCTGTCCCGGGTCATCTGAATCTTGATCAACTGGCGCTGGTAATTCCATTCGTAGAGCGCCTTGTTTTCGTCCAGTCCTTCATAGCATTGCAGGCGGATCAAGTCGGTGTCGTACACCCGGCTCAGCACTTTGGCGATTTCAGTTTTCCCCACGCCGGGAGCGCCTTCAATCAACAGGGGTTTTTCCAGTTTTAAGGCCAGATAAATCGTGGTCAAAAGTTCCTTGTCACTGATATAGCCGTCCGCTTCAAAAGCCTTGCTGAGTTCGTGCAATTGAATGTCCATAGTAAAACTCCTATCTGCTCTGTGAATTTTGAGAAATATTCTGGTTTTAGCTTTGATTCTATAT
>DATMYQ010000302.1:0-14351 GCA_035560935.1 Patescibacteria group bacterium
ACTTTTAATATTCTGTTTACTTTTCGTGTTTTTTTCATTCCCGTTCTTAGCCGGCATCAGCATTTCACCTCCAGCACAGCACATCATTACACTCAAACCATAAACTATCTGCAATTCTTTGCAATTCTTCGTAATCATTCGATTAACCATGATAATCACTGTTTTTTTCAAAAAAACAGCCCACTCCACCTTACTTGTCGGTAAAATCGCACAAAACAAGACTTTCATTCTGACAGCGATACGCTATAATTAGAGTCATCCAAATTAATTTGTCGCTTGATTCACACGAAATTATATAATGGCCTAATTC
This sequence comes from Patescibacteria group bacterium, assembly GCA_035560935.1. Taxonomy (GTDB): domain Bacteria; phylum Bacillota; class Negativicutes; order Sporomusales; family Sporomusaceae; genus DATMYQ01. The sequence continues at coordinate 311 of DATMYQ010000302.1, forward strand.
CATACCCGGAAGCGGAGGACCCATATTCTTTGGGGTTAATTCTGCAGTGCAGAAGGGATGTATCTCTTGCCATCCTACCCGTCAGCTAACTTCGCCGGCTAAAGCAGGGGGTCACAGACCCAATCCTTTTGGTCTGTTTTTCTTTTGCCCAACATTTCTCTTCTCTCTTCCGGAGATGCCACGATCTCCAATGATGAAAAATCTGTTTTAGCGGCCCGTATCATTAAATGTTTTTATCGAATATTATGGGCAAACAGGGTCCTTGCGTTTATGCCGTTGAAAATCCAACGCCGCAGTTGCTGATGGACATCATAATAAGGAGAAGCTGAAATATATTTCTTGGGTTATAGAGCCGGCGCTAAAATTTCGGGCAAACACAGGAATGTTTTTAATTCGGTTCCTTTTTGCTCTGTTATTTCGGTGCCGGTCTGCTATTGCCCGTGCTTATTTAAGGAAATATACATTCAGCACCCTAAAAAACCATTTTATGCATTTTCTTAAAGAATCCATTGGCTTCTGCCCGTTTAAATAAGCACTTGGCTATTGGGGCAGTATAATTGTATTCATTATTAATTTTGGGTTTGGAGGTTACTAATTACCATGATGAGGCTTATCCGTCGACTTCTCATTGGCCGGCCGCTGCACAACCGGGAAATGAGCCATGAACGTCTCCCCAAATGGAAGGCGTTGGCTATTTTCTCGTCCGATGCCCTTTCTTCCGTTGGCTATGGTCCGGAAATGATTGCTATGACGTTGGCCGTCCCCGGTCTGCTGGCCTATGGATACTTCGGACCGGTAGCCATCGCTATCGTTTTGTTGCTGGCCATCGTCACCATCTCCTATGTGCAAGTCGCCCGTGCTAATCCCGGCGGCGGTGGATCTTATTCCGTCGCTATCAAAAATCTCGGCGAATTGCCGGCGCTAACCGCCGCCGCATCGCTGTTCGCCGACTATACCCTCACCGTCGCCGTTAGCGTTTCTTCCGGAACCGCGGCCTTAATTTCCGCCTTCCCTTCGTTGTTACCCCATGAAGTCGCCATCGATCTTATCGTATTGCTCATGATTCTTACCATTATTAATATGCGGGGAGTCCGGGAATCATCCAATATTTTTGCCGCTCCCACCTACCTGTTTATCGCCGGTATTTTTGCGCTGATTGCCACCGGCTTTTGGCAGGTATTCAGCGGCAGCGATCCGCTGATCCCTGCCGCGGCCGCTGCGCGTCAGCCGCTAAGCTGGGGTATACTGTTTTTATGTCTCCGCGCCTTCGCTTCCGGTTGTAGTTCGATGACCGGCGTGGAAGCCATCTCCAACGGTGTCCCCATGTTCAAAGAACCGGAAGTTCACAACGCCGCCACCACCACTTACTGGATGTCCTCTATTCTGGGTTTCATGTTACTGGGTATTTCTTTCCTGATGATTCATTATCATCTGTTGCCTGAAGAAAATACCACCCTCTTATCGTCTCTGGCGGAAAATATTTTTGGCCGTAATGTAATCTATTACTACATTCAGATTACCACCATGCTGGTATTATATCTGGCCGCCAACACTGCCTACAACGGCCTGCCCCCTTTACTGTCCATCCTCGCCCGTGACGGTTACATGCCCCGTTATCTCGGCTTCCGTGGCGAACGGCTCAGTTTTTCCAATGGCATTCTTCTGTTGAGTTTATTTGCCGCCACGTTGATTGTCGTCTTCGCCGGCAGCGTAGAACATCTGATTTCCCTGTACGCCATCGGCGTTTTCCTTTCTTTTACCATCGCTCAGACCGGCATGGTGATCCATTGGCGTCAGGTACAGGATGCAGGCTGGCACTGGCGCGCCGCGATTAACGGATTTGGCGCTCTGATTACCGGCACTGTCGTCCTGGTCATCGCCATCACCAAATTTATGTTCGGTGCCTGGATTGTGCTAATCTTTATTCCACTGATGATTTCTATCTTCCGGAAAATCAAACACCATTATGCCGACATGGCGGACCAACTCCATTTGCCGATGCCCGACGGCGCATCGCTTCAGATCGCCCCCCGCGGAAAAAACATCGTAGTCATGCCCGTGGCCAGTCCGACCATCATCGTTGCGGAAACATTAAAATATGCACAGGCGATCAGCGATCAAATTTATGCCGTACACATTGCCACCGATGAAGAATCTGCCCGCAAAGTTCGCGACAAGTGGCTTAAATGGAATCCGGAAAAAGTAGAACTGGTGACGATTTATTCCCCTTACCGGATAGTGGTCCAGCCATTGATCCGCTATATTGAGAAACTGGAAATGAAAAAACGGCCGGAAGACTTTATTACTGTGCTCATTCCTGAATTTGAAACCCTCCGGTGGTGGCACCGCTTGCTGCATAACCAAACTGGCTGGATACTCCGGACGCTGCTGATCTTAAAAGAAAACGTAGTGGTCTCCACCGTACCCTATCACCTGAAAAAATAGCCAAAAACGTTTCCCAGCCAACCTTCCTTCATGCCGTTAACCGCCTCCCGCTCCCGGGAGGCGGTTAACGTTTTTTATCTAAAAGCCGCTCAGTTTTTTGGTTACGGAATTTATACTTTCGAAAGATATGCAAAAAACTTCCCGGCAAAGTTCCAGGAAGTCCAATCCGTTATGAGTAATGGTGCGGGAGAGGTGACTTGAACACCCACGCCTTGCGGCGCCAGATCCTAAGTCTGGTGCGTCTGCCATTCCGCCACTCCCGCAATATCATAACTACGAAAGATATTGTATCACGGTATTTTATCCGGCGTCAACCGGCTGCACTATCCATTCTCAGCCGTTTAACGCCTCATTTAGCCTCGTTTGTATCGCATTTCCCAATAATATGCCGCAAACTGGCCATTCACGCTAAATCTTTTACTATTTCATGACATTCTGTCAGTGTGATATCCAACTGTTTTAACGCCCATTCGTCCACTTCCTGTTCCGGTTTCCGGTCCGCCAGCTCCCACGCCAGACAATCCGCAATATGAACTGCGCAGATCACATCGCGGTTAATATCCGTTGCCTGTGACGGCGTATGGTGGTGCATAGCGGCTTCCACCATCGGAAATGGCAATCCCCACCAGTCCAGCAAATACCCGCCGATTTCCTCATGACTGAAACCAATAAGTTCTCTTTCTACCAAGCTGATATGCAATCCTTTACCGGTATTCACTCTTCGCTGCACCGCTTCATGGCTTTTGGCAAAATTTTTCTTCAAGAATAGTGTGCCGATATTATGCAGCAAACCGGCGCACGCTACCGTATCCGGAAGTTTTTTATTGAGTTTCCGGCGAAAAATCGCTTCGGTCAGACGGTTACTGTACGTCGCATGCCGCAAAAATAGCCGCCGGTCAGATTCCAACGCGGTTTCCATCACGCTGATGGATAGCAGCAATTCTTTCACTACCGTCAGCCCCATATACACAATCGCCTGTTTTACCGAGCCGGTATTCACGCCGGCAAAAGCCGAATTAGCCAAACTCAGTACCCGGGCCGCCATGGCCGGGTCCATTTCAATTTCATCGGCAATGTCCTTAATCTCGGCGTTATCATCAATCATCCGGTTCACTTCACTATAAATCCGGCTCATCACTGGTAGGCTTTCCACGTTGCTGACTGCATCCATAATTCTTTTTTCCCGAAACAAATCCTGCATTTTGAGCATATTAGCCACAACCTGCAACAGCCGTTCATTTTCCCATGGTTTTAACAAATATAAACGGGCTGATCCATCCAGCAGCGAACGAAAAATTACATTTTCATCCGAGTAACCGCTCAGGATTACCCGCAACGTCTGCGGATACAAATCCCGGACTTGTCTAAGCAATTGATGCCCATCCATCTCCGGCATGCGCATATCACTGATAATCATGTCGATTTTTTCATTCGCCATACATTCCAACGCTTCCGCTCCGCTACCGGCAAGATGAATCTCGTAATTTTCGTCGGCAAAGGACCGCTGTAGTGAGCGCAAGATGGGGCGTTCATCATCCACTAAAAGAAGGTTCCGCACTCCTTCGTTCATCACTTTGTCCTCCTAAATCATCTTCTCTAAGCGCATCACCTCGCAGATTCTGCAACGTTTCTCCCCGTTGACTGTCTGAGCGGCAACCGCAAGGTAAAGATCGTTCCTTCTCCCTGGCGGCTGTCTACCGTAATGTCTCCGCCATGCTTATGCACAACAATATCGTAGGATATGCTCAGCCCCAGGCCAGTTCCCCGTCCCACTGCCTTGGTCGTAAAAAAAGGTTCGAAAATCCGGGCCTGTTTTTCCGGACTGATTCCAATACCTGTGTCACTGATGCTGCAGTAGGCGGATTCAGCATCCGCCCGGGTGGTTATGGTAATTTTCCCTTTTTTCTCCGCCGATTTTGCCTGGATGGCATGAGCTGCATTGACCAAAATATTCAGCAGCACTTGGTTGATCTCACTGCCTACGGCCTCCATCGCTGGCACTTCCCCTAGCTCCGTAACCACATCCGCACAATACTTCAACTCATTTCGGGCAACCAGCAGTGTCGATTCCAACCCTCCGTTCAAATCATACAAAGAAAACTTACCCGCAGTATCCACCCGCGAAAACATTCGCAGTCCCTTTACAATAGCGCCTACCCGGTCCAGGCCGTCCGCCGACTCTTCCAGCAAATCAGGAATATCCGCCAATAACGCTGTCACTTTCTTTTCTTTTTCAAACTGATGAAGAATGTCCAGTGTCGCCACCAGTTTTTCCGGGAATGGACACAAAGCGGGGCTGTTGTTGGCAAATTCCCGATACATGTCGACGACTTCTCTTAAACGCTCCAAATATTTTCGCAGCGTACTGAAATTGCTGCTGACATACCCTAACGGATTATTAATTTCATGAGCCACTCCCGCCGCCAATTGACCTATTCCTGCCAGTTTTTCCTGCTGTACCATCCGGCTCTGAATCAGTTTCAGTTGTTGCAACGCTTCCGACAGCTGCTCGTTATTCTGTCGCAATTGATCTTCCATTGCCTTACGTTCGGTAATATCCTGTTCGATACCCAAATAATGGGTAATTTTATTGTCCGGTCCGCGAACCGGCGAGATCGTGGCTAAAACCCAATATACACTGCCGTCACTGCGACGGTTATGAAACTCTCCCTGAAATTCGCCGCCGTTGCGAAGCACCCGCCAAAGATTTTGATAGTGTTCGTCCGGCATAGTGCCGGATTTCAGCATATCCGTGCTTTGTCCCACGGCTTCTTCCCATTGGTAACCGCTGTTCTCGATAAATTTTGAATTTACATATTCGATCCGTCCCTGGAGATCTGTGATAATAACCTGACTGGGGCTTTGTTCCACCGCCGCCGATAATTTATACAGTTCTTCCTGCACCAACAGTTGTTCTGTCACATCCTCCTGCATTTCAATGACCGAGGTCACTTCACCGGCCTCATTCTTCACCGCCGCTGTCTTTACCCGGTAATGACGCTGTTTCTCTGTATCGGTCCGTTGCAAGGCACTATAGGCCCCGCCGCTGGTCAATGACCGTACTAACGGGCACGTTACGCAAGCACTGCCGTCAATGTCTTCGGAACACCAGTCGCTACACCGAGGACGCCTGGAGAAATCTACCTGGGGATACCATTCCTCATACTGATGATTCGCCGAAATCACGCGACGGTCCGGGCCAAAAACCACAATGCCAACACCGATATTATCCAGGAAGGTTCGAAAAATGTTTTCCGATTTGCGCAAAGCGTTTTCCATCTGCTGCGCCTTGACATCGGCGGTTACATCCAGCAAGGAAGCCACCATTCCCTGGCCTGCCGCCAGCGGCGCAATACTGATAATAACATTATGCACTGACCCTTCCCGGTCCAGTACCTCCGAAACGTACATCCGCCGCGGCGTCAGTCCTCCGTTCTCCGTTGTTATCTCTTGATTATCTACTTCCCCGACAAAATCTTCCCATTTCATTCGTCCCTGAATCATTTCCCGTTCATACCCAACCAAGCTGGCAAACTGTTGATTGACCAAAACCAGCAGCCCCCCCTCTCCCACCATAGCCAGGGACGCCCCGCTGGTTTCAAATACTGCCCGATATCTGGCCTCCAATTCTATAGATCGTTCCCGCTCCCGCCGGCCTTCGGCCCGGATTGCCGCTTCCCGGATCTCACGTTCTACCGCCGGTCCGACCCGGCTCAAACGGTCTTTCATAATGTAATCGCAAGCACCGGCCTTCATTGCGGCTACAGCCAGTTCATCGGTAATGGCACCGGTAACGATCAAAAACGGAATGTCCAGTTCAACAGCTTTCAGCGCTGCCAACGCCGGCAGCGCACCATAACCCGGCAGATTATAATCTGCCAGAATGACATCCCAGGGTGTTTCTGCCAGTGCCGACATCATTTCCGCCGCGTTCTCCACCCGGCGGAAAAACACGTTCTTACCGAAGCGCTGCAATTCTCTCACCATCAACAACGCATCTTCCTCGCAGTCTTCCACGATCAGCACGCGCAAGTTATTCTTCTGGCTATTCTCCTGCTGCCGCCCCATTATTTCTGCCTCCCCCGCCCAGCCGGCCAAAAAGTTAGCATTCTTCCCGCCAAAAGCGAAAATCCGTATCCAGAAACACTTCCAGGCAGGCATCCACCACCGCCGGATCGTACAGCCGTCCCCGGTTCGCCCGAATTTCCACCAGTGCTGCGTCTACGCCTAATGCTGGCCGATAAGGCCGGTGACTGGAAATAGCCTCGACAACATCGGCCACGGCAATAATTTTTGCTTCCGGTAAAATTTCCGCTCCGCAAAGCCCCCGGGGATAACCGGAACCGTCTTCCCGTTCCTGATGCTGGTAAATAATTTCGGCAATATTCCAGGGAAAATTGGCCCTGGCCAAAATAGCATATCCCGCCTCCACATGAGTCTGAATTAATTGATATTCCAAATTCGATAATTTCCCCGGTTTTCCCAGCAGCTCACCCGGAATCCGCAATTTGCCAATATCATGCAGCAGCGCTGCCATCGTCAGTCCGGTCAACGCATCTTCCGTCATGCCCAGCCGCCGGCCAATCATACCCGCCAGACCAGATACCCGCCGCTGATGACCGGCAGTATAGCTGTCTCTGGCTTCTACCGCTTCCGACAATACGATCACCGTCTGCTGCCAGGACCTTTGCAGTTGCTGCAGCCGTGCCTCCAACTCCAGCTCGTTTTTTTTATTCTCGGTAATATCCCGGCACAAGCCGACAATTCCCGTAACGGATCCATCTATATTCCGTAATGGCACTTTGAGATTGTCGATATAAACCCATTCTCCATCCACCTTGAGCCGGCCCTCCTGGCGATGCACCCTGCCGTCCACTTGCACCTGCTGATCCGATCGTTCAATACTCCGGGCTACCGCTGCCGGAAAAATATCCCGACAGGTTTTGCCGATAATATCTTCCCGTGTTTGCTGTACATAACGTTCAAAGGCAGAATTAACCAGCTGATAGTAACCCTGGTGGTTGGTAACATAGAACAGATCCGGCAACAATTCCGCCAAAGTAGCCATTGTCATCGCCGTCTGTCCCGCTGCTTGTTCTGTAAGACGCTGTTGCCGGCGCCGGTCTGCTTCCGCCAGTTCCCGTTCCACCGCCGGTAACAGGCGCCGCAGTCTGTCTTTCATCACATAGTCCCGGGCACCGGCTTTCATGACCTTTACAGCCGCATCTTCATCGATCGTGCCGCTGACAATGATAAAGGGAACATCCTGATTCTGCTCACTCAACAGCGCCAACGCCGGCAGAGCACCGAAACCCGGCACAGTATAATCCGCCAGAATCAGATTCCAAATTCCATCCTGCAATGCGGACAGCATCTCTTCCGCCGAATCTACCCGATGCCACTCTACCGTGTATTGGCCTTTTTTTAGTTCCTGCAGAATTAGTAAAGAGTCGCTTTCCGAATCCTCCACGTTCAGTACTCGTAATAGCATGTTGCCCGCACCCCTCCCCTGCCTGTTGCCTACAGGCCCCTGTGCGCCGCCGTTTACTGGGAATGGTCAATTCCTGCGTTATCATTTTTTTCCGGGAAATCTGCCGTTCGTTTCACCATTTCACTTTCCAGAAACATATTTTCCTCTCGCAAGCAATCAGCCATTAACTTTAGTTGCAGGTGTACTTTGATTCGTGCCAGTACAATCGCCGGGCTAACCGGTTTGGTAATATAGTCGGCCGCCCCCATTTTCAGTCCCGTTTCTTCATCATGCATTTCAGATTTTCCGGTAAGAAAAATGATCGGGATATCTCTGGTTTGAGGCTCGCTTTTCAGGCGTCGGCAAACTTCATAGCCATCCATTCCCGGCATTAAAACATCTAACAAGATCAAATCCGGTTGTGGTTCACTTTGCGCGATACGCAAGCCTTTATTCCCGTTATTTGCTACTTTTACCAAATAGTCATTTTTCAGCAATTGTCCCAGCAGCGTTAATATTTCCGGCGCATCATCAATCACCAATACGGTATGCCGCTGCTCCTCCCGTCCACCATTTATCAAGACACCATTTCCCAGCAAAAAATCATCTTTTTCCGCGGTCAGCGTAAAAAAGAATTCCGCCCCCTGATCCGGGACACTTTCTCCCCAAACCTCGCCGCCATGGCGGTGCACAATTCTGGCTACGGTTGCCAAACCAATCCCTGTCCCCGGGAAATCCGTCACCGAATGCAAGCGTTGAAAGGGCGCAAACAATTTCCCGGAACTTTCCATGTCAAAACCGGCGCCGTTATCACGAACCACATAGGTGGCCTGCCCCTCTTCCGCTGCCATATCCAGTTCAATCCTGGCCGGCTCTCTATCCCGGGTAAATTTCCAGGCATTCCCCAATAAATTGCTCATCATAATACTCAGCATGCGGCTATCGCCATACACCGTAATACCCGGACGTATCCGGCTGTCCAACACGCGCTCCGGTTCTGACTGACGCAATTCTTCCAAAATACTTACCGCCATCGCGCTCAAATCCACCGATTCCAGATTGAGCGGCGATTGGGATAAGCGGGACAAATCCAAAAGGCCTTTCAGCATATTTTCCATTCTTTCGGCGGCACCTAAAATTCGTTCCAGATAATCAAAGCCCTGCGCACCCAACTCTGCTGCATGATCCTCTTTTAATATTTTCCCAAATCCTAAAATATGGCGCACCGGCGCTTTTAAATCGTGGGACACGGAATAATCGAAAGATCTTAGTTCCTGGTTGGTGCATTCCAACTGGCGATTGGCCCGCAGCAGCGCCTGTTCCACCGCCTGTCGCCGCAGCACTTCCTGTTCCAGAAAAGAATTTTTTTTCCGCAAGACATCCGCCGCCACTTTCAGTTCCAGATGCGTTTGAACGCGCGCCAGAACAATCGCCGGGCTAAACGGTTTTGTGATATAATCCACCGCCCCCAGACGTAATCCCAGTTCCTCATCCGTACTATCTGTTCTCACCGTCAGAAAAATCACGGGGATGGACGCAGTTTGAGGATTGCTTTTCAAGCGGCGGCATACCTCGTAGCCATCAATGTCCGGCATCACAATATCCAACATGATCAAATCCGGTGCCGGCTCGCCGCCGGCCAGGAGCAAGGCCTCCTCACCGCCGCCGGCCGTTTTGACATTGTACTCCCGCCCCAGTAATTGATTCAGCAGCGAAAGATTTTCCTGTGCATCATCAGCCACCAGAATTCTTCGTTTTTCTTCAATCACGTCCGTCCCTCCCCTGTTGCGATGGTTCCTCCGCCGGGTCGAAATGTATCTTTGTCAATTGCCGCATTTCTTGCAGTGCCCTCTCGTAATCAAATATCTGCACCGCCTGTTCCACCACATCGTAGCGTTCATCCAAAATACTTCGCAGCAAGGCTTCATTCGCCGCGAACAATTCGCCGGCTTCCGGGTCATCCTGTGCCAACAGCCGAATCATGCGGCGAATCAGTATGGTCCCAGCCGTCTTGTCCGGCACGGCTTCCGCCGACACGGTCAACGATATCAGTGCCGTTTCAAGATCCCGGATCAAATTGCTGAAATCATTCTCAAATTGCGCTAACATTGTTTCCATTTCCCCATCCTGGCGTTGCTGACGGAAACAATCCTCCAGCACGCCAGCCGGTTCCGGCAATGTTCGGTGACCAATATTGCCCAATATTCCTTTTAACGTATGCATATAAATTTCCGCGCTTTTCCAGTCGCCTTCTTTCAGTGCAGCCCGTATCCGATCCGGCATGTCTTTTTGTCCCGACACAAATTTATGCAGCACACGCAGATACAGATCTTTACGTCCCAGAGAACGCCTCAGCCCATTGACCGTATCAATACCGGCAATTTCAGAAATCACGGTCATTTCCTGCGAAGGAGTGTCGGGAATAACATCAGCGGCCGAAAGCAAATCCGGCTTTAGCCATTTTTCCAACGCAAACCACAATTCCTCTGGTTCAATCGGTTTGGTCACGTAATCATTCATACCGGCTTCAAGGCACTGTTCCCGGTCTCCCTGCATCACGCTGGCCGTCATGGCGATAATGGGAATGTCCCGGAACCTTGACTGCTTGCGAATTTCCCTTGTGGCGGCGATACCGTCCATTACCGGCATCTGCCAGTCCATCAGCACCAGGTCATAGTGATTTTCATTCATTTTATTCAGGGCATGTTGTCCGTTGTCCGCAATGTCCACCGTTGCACCGGTCTCTTGTAAAATTGCGGTCGCCACTTCCTGATTGATCTCATTATCCTCCACCAGCAAAATTTGATACCCGTCAAACCTTACCGTTTTCCCTTCCCCGACCCGCTTTGATTCCATTAACGGCAGTTGGGCCGTAGGTGCCGCTCCCAGCAGACGGATCACCACATCAAACAACAGGGACGTCTGCACCGGCTTTAACAGCAAATCGGCAAAGCCGACATCAAGGGCGGCGGGATAAACGTCCTCCCGGTTAAATGCTGTAACCATGACCAAGTGCGGTCTTACCGGCAAATCACGCTGCAAAATGGCCCGGCCCGTTTCCAGACCATCCATCCCTGGCATTTTCCAGTCAATAAAGATAATTTCATAGGATGTATCCATGGTTTCAGCCAAGCGTTCCAGCGCCGCGGCTCCACTGTTGACCGCCTCCACCTGCAGTCCCATATTCCGCAAATGTTCAGCCAGCACGGTACAGGCACTCGCATTGTCGTCCACCACCATTACCGCGCGGTTGCGCAGCGCCGCCGCTGTTCCCCGCCCCTGCAGACACTCGTCCGGTATTGAGGCTTTTCCCATCGCCAGGGTAAGCCAGAAGGTACTCCCCCGGCCCGGCTCACTCTCCACTCCCACTGTCCCATCCATCAACTCCGCCAACCGTTTGGCAATGGATAGGCCCAGTCCCGTCCCGCCAAAACGCCGGGTAGTGGAATTATCCGCCTGCTGAAAACTCAAAAACAGGCGTTGTTGCTGTTCCAGGGTCATACCAACCCCGGTATCCCGGACGTAAAAATGCAGCAGCACGCTGTCGCCCCGATCTTCCAGCAGTTGCGCAGCCACGGTAACTTCTCCCTGTTCCGTAAATTTAACCGCATTACTGGCATAATTGATTAGAATTTGCCCCAGGCGCAACGGATCACCCCATAAACAGTTTGGCACCCGGTAGTCAATATCAAAAATAATTTCCAGTCCTTTGGCCGCTGCCTTGTCCATAATCAGCGTCGCCAAATCGTTAAACACCGTCTCCAGCGGAAACTCGACTTTTTCTAAAGAGAGCCGACCGGCTTCAATCTTGGAAAAGTCCAGAATATCATTCACTACACTGAGCAAATGCTGCCCGGATTGCTGGGTTTTTTCCGCATAGTCCCGCTGCCGGGACGTCAATTCCGTCTTCAGCAACAAACCGGTCATACCAATAATAGCATTGAGCGGCGTCCGGATTTCATGACTCATATTGGCCAAAAAATCCGCCTTCACCTTGGATGCGCTTTCCGCCGCTTCTTTGGCCAGCCGCAAGCTCTCCTCCATCTCCTTACGCTGGGTAATATCCCGGAATACGACCACCGATCCGATCATGTCGTTGTATTCACCCAGCGGCGCCACAATATAATCCACGGCAAACGAAGTGCCATCTTTGCACCAAAACACCTCATTGTCAACCGACCGTGTCCGGCCGTCCCGCTGCGATTGGTACACCGGGCATTGCTCTTTAGGATAATCGGTTCCATCCTTGTGTGCGTAGTGAAACAGAGCATGTGATTCCGCACCATGCATTTCGCCAATGTCATACCCTAACAGTTCGGCGCCTTTCCGGTTGATAAACGCAATATATCCTGCCAAATCGACTCCAAAGATACCCTCATCCACCGAATTGAGAATCAGACGGCTGCGTTCTTCCATTTGTTCCACGGCATTCTTACTGACTTTCAACTGGGTGTTCGCCGTTTCTAATTCAGCAGTCCGCCTCTGAATCAGATCCTCTAAATGTTCCTGATACTGGAGCAAATCGCGTTCCAGTTCTTTTTGCTTGGTTATGTCAACGGTAACCGCCAGCACCGCCTTGGTGCCTTTTTCAAAACCAACACAGGGTACTTTGTTTTTCTGCAAAATATGTGTGATACCCCGGATATCGATCCATTCCGACTCGGCAATCCATTTTGCTTCGCCGGTTGCGATGATTTCCCGGTCTTCTGCCAATATCTCCCGAAGCTCGCTTTCCCGCAGGTGAAAATTAGCCATTGGCTGATTGGTAATCTCCGCAACCGTTCTACCATATGCTGCTGCCTGGGCCTGATTAGCCAGGATAAATCGGCCCGCGCCGTCTTTCACCGAGATCATATGGGGCACCAAATCAATAATTTGCCGCAGTTTCGTTTCGCTGTCGATCGCCGCCTGCTGACTGCGCCGGCGTTCGCGGATGTTTCGCAGCAGAAAAACAATAAACACAGATTGAACCAGAAAAACCGCCAAGACTGTCAAAACCAGATCCCGGTTGTTTTCCCAAAAACTCGGCTCCCGGAACTTCACGGTACTACCGACCGGCAAGTGCTTTTCGTCAATATTCCAGCGGCGCAATTGTCGCCAGTCATACGTATGTTGTGGTTCGGCAATGATTCGCACCCGGGAATCACCCTGCAGCAGCCGGCGAGCGGCTTCCGCGGTAAGTTTTCCATAATGTTCCGTACTGGTCAGTTTGCCGCCAACAATCCCATGTCCCAAAACCGTATCGTACATTCCAAAAATCGGGGTTTTCACCTGAGCGCTCAGACTGTCCATCAGGCTCAACGTGTTGATCGGCCGGCCATAGCGATCCTGAATGTACGTCAGCATCAAAGCGGCAGAATCCTCGGGACTCGCGTTGAGTGTCATTTTCGCTTCTTCTTCTGTCAGACCGCTCAAATAAGTTACCGAAGTAAATTCATGCCCTTTTTCCAGTTGCCGGCGGGCGCGTTCCAGATATCCCCTGTCATCGACACCGGCACCGGCCAAAACATAAAGATGCTTCGTTTCCGGCAGCACCACCCGGATATTGTGGATCGTTCCCGCAATGGCATCACCCGTGCTTTCCACCGTTCCTGTCCCTGTTTTGCTTAAAATTTCTCCGACTTGTTGCGGTAGCGGCAATAAAAACAAACGGGAAACTCGCGGGAAAGTGACTTCTCCCTGTTCCAACAGGAAAGTGGCACTCGCCGGCATCACCGCAACAATCAAATCAAATTCGGTCCGCGCATATTTTTGTTGCAGAAAGGCCATAAAGAATTTCACGAATTCCGGATCGGTGATCCGCTCACTATCGACATATTCATAGCTTATTTTCGGTTCCACCGGCAACAGCCTTTTAATTTCTTGTACAAAAACCACGTTTAATGTATTAAACCACATTGTCATATAAGGCTGGGAGCTGATCAGCAGGATTTTAGGCTCGCGGCGGAGAGTTTCCGGGCTCTGTGCGCCAGCGTATGCGAAAAAAATGACATGACTGACACACATCGTTATCACCAGAAATAAAATCAGCAGCCATTTTTTTTTCAGCATCCGCCACCCCGCCTTTCCGAATTTCGGTCATTCGCGCAGTAACAGCAATACTTTTCCCAGTTCAACACACATTAC
>DATMYQ010000303.1:0-3216 GCA_035560935.1 Patescibacteria group bacterium
CTGTATATCATGGTTTTATATTAAATGAGGTCCGATGGGTGGAAGAGATTCATTCCACCGCGCATCTCTTTCGTCATGAGAAAAGTGGGGCGCGTTTACTGCATCTGGGCAATGATGATGACAATAAAGTGTTTTCCATAAGTTTCCGTACTCCGCCTGCTGACAGTACCGGTGTTCCGCATATCATTGAACATTCCGTTTTATGCGGTTCGCGTAAATTTCCGGTGAAGGAACCGTTTGTGGAATTGGTGAAAGGATCATTGAATACGTTTTTGAACGCAATGACCTATCCGGATAAAACGATGTATCCGGTCGCCAGCCGTAACCGCCGGGACTTTCGCAACTTGATGGATGTTTATCTTGATGCCGTGTTCTATCCCAATATTTATCAGCAACCCGAAGTGTTGATGCAGGAAGGTTGGCACTATGAACTGGAAAATCGGGATAGTGAGATTACCTACAAAGGTGTTGTCTATAATGAAATGAAAGGTGTTTTTTCCTCGGCAGACTCGATTTTGGAACAACAGGTGTATGAATCGCTGTTTCCCGATACTGCCTATGGAAAAGAGTCCGGCGGTGATCCGGATATCATTCCCCAGCTGTCGCAGGAAGCGTTTTTGGATTTCCATCGCCGTTACTATCATCCGGCCAACAGCTATCTTTTTCTGTATGGCGATATGGATTTGCTGACGGAATTGCAATTTATCAATGAGGAATATCTGGTTGACTTTACCGAAATAACTACGGACTCGGTGGTTAAACCGCAAACGCCGTTTGCCAAAACTGTGGTGCGGGCAGTGGAATATCCGGTGTCGCCGGAGGAAAAACTGGCGGGAAAAACTTTTTATAGCCTGAATTTTGTACTGGGCCGCTCCACCGATCCAGAATTATGTTTAGCATTTGCCGTACTGGAACATTTGTTATTAGAGACGCCTGCGGCGCCGCTGAAACGGGCCTTGTTGGATGCCGGTCTGGGGAAGGAAGTTTTCAGTGAGTTTACCCGCTGCTTGTTGCAGCCGGTATTGCGGGTCGGCGTGGCGGGTGCGGAAAGTGACCGTCACGAGGAATTTGTCCAGGTGGTATATCAGACTTTGCAAAAGCTGGTGGCGGAAGGAATCGATAAACGATTGTTGGAATCATCACTGAACTTGTGCGAGTTCACTTTGCGAGAGGCCAATTTCGGCAGTCATCCCAAAGGACTGATTTATAACATCAAATGCATGGACAGTTGGCTTTATGATGGTGATCCCCTGCTGCACCTGGAATATGAAACCGTGTTGGCGAAAGTGAAAGCCGGCCTGAACAGCCGCTACTTTGAACAACTGATAGAAAAATATCTGATGGATAATACGCATCGTTCTTTGGTGGTGGCCCGGCCCCGGGCGGGACTGTCTGAAGCAAAGGCCGCCAAAGTCCGGGCGGAGCTGGAGCAGTATAAAGCCGGATTGGCGCCAGTGGAGCTGGATGCGTTGATTGAGCAGACCAAACGGCTGAAAATTCGCCAGGAAACACCGGATAATCCGGAACAGTTGGCGGTGATTCCGCTGCTGGATATTGCCGATATTGGCAAAAACGCCGAAACACATCCGTTGATGGAACGACGGGAAGTGGATGTTCCGGTTTTGCACCATGCGCTGTTTACCAACCGTATTGTTTATCTGAACCTGTATTTTGACACCCGGTCCGTACCGCAGCCGTTATTGCCCTATCTGTTTCTATTGCCGGAGCTGTTAGGGAAGATGGACACTGTGGGTTATGGTTACGCGGATTTATCTACTGAAATCAATTTGCATACCGGCGGCTTCTCTTTTGATGCCGCGGCATTTTCGGCGGCGACGGATGATTGCCAATATCAACCCAAACTGCGTGTCAAGGCCAAAGCGTTGATAGCGAAGCTGCCGGCAATGCTCAATCTTATGGGAGAAATCACCGGGCGGTGCCGGTTTGACAATACCCAACGGCTGAGCGAGCTGGTTCGTGAAGTGAAATCATCCTGGGACAATAATTTGTTCCGGCGGGGGCAGCAAGTGGCGGCCGCCAGAGCGTTGGGCTATTGTTCGCCGGCTGTCCGCTACAATGAAACGGGATTGCTCTCGTTTCACCAATTTATCAGCGGTCTGGAACGCGATTGGAACACTCGGGGCGAAGAGGCGGCGCGTTGCTTGAAAACAGTGGCCGATCTGGTGTTTCGCCAGGCTAACCTGCTGGTTAGTGTAACGTTGGATGATGAATCTTACGTTCTGTTTCAGCAACAGTTTCCGCGTTTGTGTGATGCGTTAGGAAAGCAACCGGCGGCAGCGGCAGTGGAGTATACCTTTCCGTTGACGGCTGATAATGAAGGCTTGCTGACCTCCGGTAAGGTTCAATATGTAGCCCGTGCAGCAAATTATCGGCGACTGGGATATCCTTATCATGGCAGTCTTAAAATTCTTGAAACCATCATGCGCTACGATTATCTGTGGAACCGCATCCGGGTTCAGGGCGGAGCCTATGGCGCTTTTTCTCAGTTTGACCGCAATGGGAATATGGTATTTTGCTCTTATCGAGATCCTAATTTACGGGAAACGGTGGCTGTTTATGATGAGACAGCTGCTTATCTGGACAGCTTTTCGGCGGACCGCCGGGAGATGACCAAATATATCATTGGTACGATCAGTCACTTGGATATGCCGCTGACGCCGCCGCAACGGGGAGAACGGGCAGCGGAATGGTATATTCGCGGATTGTCCGCCGCCGATGTTCAGCAGGAACGGGATCAGATTCTGGCGGCGGGACCAGAGGATATTCGGAAGACGGCGGCACTGGTGCGGGCGGCAATGGCTGAAAATTATCTTTGTGTTTTGGGCAGTGAGGAGAAAATCCGGGAGAATGAAACGTTGTTTAAAACGTTGGTCAAAGTGATTGAGTAGCTGGGATAAAAATAAAAACAGATAAGGAAAGAACCTGTTTCGAGGGTATCAAACGCCAGAAACAGGTTCTTTCCTTGTCGGGCTATCACAAAAAATCGCGGATCGGTTCTGAGTCGGATAATTTTGCGGGTATGTCCAGCGTAGCAATCAACTGCCGGCAGCCTTTTAACAAGGTGGGCGAATAACCAGTGCCGGGTTGAAAAGGAATGTCGGTCAACCGGATGAAACGCAACCGGCGCAGCGCATAGTAGCGAAACAGTTCGCTGTCCAGCGGTTTCGCCGGATTTCGTACCTGGAAGCCGTAAAT
>DATMYQ010000304.1:0-22532 GCA_035560935.1 Patescibacteria group bacterium
ATTTTTAATAGGTACAGATGCAACGCTTTGGAAATCAGAAGCCAGAAGAAACTGACGCGGAGTGCGTACAGATCCTTCTGGCTTTTAAACTCTCTTTATTCAACTTGACTTTGCTTAGTTGAGGAAGACACCCGCTGAGCAAGTAGTCCTGATTTTTATATTGCAACTGCAGAAGTTTTTGTTATAATGTAAATACAAGTAATAACCTTTGGGGCTGGAGGCATGTTTTATGAGAGTTGAAATCATCAAAATAGGCAATTCAAAAGGGATAAGGATCCCGGCAGCAGTTTTGAAACAATGCGGATTCGGTTCAAATGTCGAAATGGAAGTAAGATACAACAACATTATTTTAAAACCGGTTCGTCCCCCGCGTGATGGGTGGGCAGAGGCTTTTCAGGCAATGGTTCAACAGAACGATGATCAGATTTTAGTTTCAGACGAATTGGATACAGACTTACTTGAGGAATGGGACAATGATTAATCAATATGCTGTTTATTGGGTAGATTTAAACCCTACGAAGGGTGCGGAAATAAATAAAGTTAGGCCGTGTGTCATAATCTCGCCCGTTGAAATGAATGATAACTTAAAAACGGTAATCATTGCACCGGTTACAAGCGCGGGTCGTGATGGGTATCCAACAAGAACATCCATTAGCGTTGGCAATATTACTGGCTGGATCGTATTACATCAAATCAGAGCCATCGATAAAACCCGGCTTTGCGACTTGGCTGGGCAGCTTTCGGACGACGAAATTTCAGCGTTGAAAAGTATCCTTGTGGAAATGCTTGTTGACTAATATAATCTTTAAATCATGTTGTATTTTGCCAGGATTATCCCTGGAACAATAGCACGGATTATTCAATACGCTTTGCCAGATTTGTCCAGGTTTCTTTGGTCAGAAAACTTTCCTCTACCATGGATTCCAGTTCCAGGAAGCGGGCGAAGGGCAGGCTGAAGGAAAGCAGGTCCTTGTCGATAACCTTCCGGGCGCTGGGATCGGTAAGGCCGATTAAGGCTTTTGGCTGAGGTGCCTGGGCCTGAGCCAGGGTTTCCAGGATGGTGCTGTGGCAGCCGGCCCCGAAAAAGACAGTGACATTGTCTTTGGTGGGACGGTCGTAGTTGGCCAGTGTGACTAGGCCGGACAGTTGGTCGGCGTTGACCAGAAAGACGATGGCCAACGGGGTTTCGTCACTGCCGACTGTTTCCAGCGGCTTAAAGACAATATAGGGGGCAGGCAGGTCAATGTGCGGCAGGCTGTTGATAAATTCCCGGGCGTATTCGGGGGTACGTTTGTAAAATTCACCTTCGCGTCCGCCGGCACCGCCGGTGGAGAGAAAATATTCGATAAAGCCCAATTCGTAACGGTGAAACGCCAGACCGGTGGCGCCGCCCAAACAACCGGCGGTATCCTGGTCAAACGCGGCGGTGCGGCCTTTGGCGGCGGCGCTCAGCATGGAGATGACGCAGCCCCATTTGTCTTTTTGGAACCGGAGCGCTTTTTCCGGTAACTGATCGGATGCCAGGATGGCAACGGGAGAGTTTTTCAGTTTGATGGCGGTGGCGATTTTGCTGTTCATAATATGTTATTCCTCCAATATATCTGAACGTTTTTTTGCCAGTGTCAGTGCGACAGGGGAAGTTACCGTTTTCCGGGGGATTGACGCGAGGGTCACGGTTTGAGAGAATTAAAGCAACGAACGGCGGCTGGCGATAAGGGGGGACGATTCGATGGAGGTAGCCCGGTTATCGGATATTCAGGGAATTAAAATCGGTAACTCGCAGGATATGGACGCGGCCACCGGCTGTACGGTGATTCTCTGCGAACAGGGCGCGGTGGCCGGAGTGGATGTACGGGGCGGAGCGCCGGGCACCCGGGAAACGGATTTGCTGCGGCCGGAAAACTACGTGGAAAAGATCCACGGGCTCCTGTTGGCCGGTGGCAGCGCCTTTGGGCTGGACGCCGCCGCCGGGGTCATGGCCTATCTGGAAGAGAGAAATATCGGTTTTGATGTCGGTGTGGCCAGGGTGCCCATTGTGGCCGGTGCGGTGCTGTTTGATCTGGTTTGCGGCAATCCCCGGATACGACCGGATAAGGCCATGGGCTACGAGGCCTGTTTGCAAGCGCAAAGCGGGATCTGGACCGAAGGCTCCGCCGGCGCCGGTACCGGGGCGACGGTGGGCAAGGGACACGGTATGGAGCGGGCGATGAAAGGCGGTCTGGGCTCCTGCTGTTTTCGGGTCGGCGATGTACTAGTCGGCGCGCTGGTGGCGGTCAATTGTCTGGGTGACGTTATTGATCCGGTCAACGGACAGGTGGTGGCTGGCGCCTGCCGGCGAGACACCGGAGAATTACTGGATAGTGAGGCCGGGTTGATGGCCGCGTTGCAGGGCGGTGGAGATCCGTTCCGGGGTAATACTTCGATTGGTGCGGTGATGACCAATGTGGCGCTGACCAAGGCTCAGGCTGGCAAAATTGCCTCGATGGCCCATAACGGCTATGCCCGTACCATGCGGCCGGCGCATACTCTGTATGATGGCGATACGATATTCACTCTGTCGGTCGGTGATCTGGTGGCCGATGTGAACGCGGTGGGTATGCTGGCCGCCCGGGCGGTGGAAGGTGCTGTGCTCAGTGCGGTACGGCAGGCGTCGGCGCTGGCCGGTTTTCCGGCCTGGCGTGATGGTCGAAAAAGGGAATGATCAGTGACGGGAAATGATTTTGCGGCAGATTGCCCGCTATGAAGAATCTCCGGAGGTTTGGGAACTCCGGAGATTCATTGTTTTGGCAACGCGGAACAAAAATACAGAAAGTGGGATTACCAGCCCCGGTGATATTCTGTCGTGCAGGCCAGGCAGGCTATTTTGCCGTTCCGCAGGCGGGCCCGGGCTTCCATCACTTTTTCACCGCAGTAGGCGCAGATGACGGAGGGAAAAATCTGTGCTTTTTCCGGCAGATTACGGGCGAAATCCGGCAAGGACTCGATTTTGAACAACTTTTCCTCCGGGGCGCTGAGCAGACGGGCAATGCGCGCCTGTTGAATCTGATGCCATTCTTGCTCTTCTGCCGGAGTGGCCTGTCCCTGCCAGACAGCGGTTTTTAACTGTTCCTGTTCCGGCCGCAGCGGATCGCTTTCACCGGTGACAGCGATCCGCACGGCCTGGTTGGTGCGGCGGCAGGCCAGCGTGTAGGCCTGTTTTCCGTAGTCGCGGAAAATCAGATTGCCTTTGCCGATGGTGCAGCCGGCTAAAGCCTGCACGGCGTCGATACCGCAGCCGTCGGATTCCACGATGGCTACCAGTTCTTCATCTTCCGCTCTGGTTACGCCCAAATGTTGCAGGGCGGTGCGGGCAGCCCGGTAGCCGATGGCCAGCCCGGGACAAAAATGGCCATGGAAGGCGATGGCTTTTTGCAGATCGGCAGGATATTCATGAGGGGAGAGTTTTTCGAAGCGGTGGTTGGCGGCGATATCCGGGGAGGAATCGCCAGGAGCGTTTTCAACCATGGGAGAACCTCCTTTGCGTTCATCATACAGGGTTTCTTTATGTTATTCATTTCGGCAAACCCGGGATAAATCCTGCCGTCTGACCGGGCGGATGGCCCCGGTTGTGGACTGTATACATTCTTAATAGGCTAAATGAACATAAAGACCAAAAACGCTGAATTATCAGTGCAATTTGGGCTATGATAAAATCAGCAGGAAAATACAAACAATTTCCCGGCATACCGGCAGAAATGGGTAAGGGGTGGTGAGGAGTACGACGATGGGCAAGGGTTTGGAAACATTGAATGTGCTGGAGTCGAGAACGTTGGCGGATATGCTGTATGACGCGGTTCGCGCCGCCATCTTATCCGGGGAATTGCTGCCGGGCAGCCGGCTACGGGAAACAGAGCTGGCGGAACGGATGCATGTGAGCCGCACTCCGGTCAGGGAAGCGTTGTGCCGATTGGAAAGTGAGGGGATGATTGAATACATTCCCCGCCGGGGGATGGTGATCCGGGGGTTCAGCGATCAGGAGGTAAGGGAACTATTTGCCTTGCGCCTTGCGCTGGAACCAGTGGTAGTGGAACAGGGGACGGACCGGATTGGACCGGACGAATTGCAACAATTGCAAGACCTGCTGGGATTGCTGCACGATATGGTCCATGCGGGCCGCGAGGCTGAATTTTACCGTTATTTCCGGCAGTTTGGCGAGGTATTGATGCGGGTGGCGGATATGCCGCTGCTGACCAGCATGGTCAATACCTGCCGGGAGCGGTTGCTGCGCTGTGGCCGGGCGGGCCGGGATCTGGTCACCGGGGAAGCTCAGCTGGAGTTGCTGCGCCAGGGACGGCGCTGCGTGGCCATATTCCGTGCCGTGCAAAGCCGGGATGCGGTGTTGGCCGGTCAGTGGCAAAAAACCTTTTTGGAAGCGGAGCGGGATTCGTACCTGCAGGGAATGAACGGTGATCAGGAAGCTTTACAAGCGGTGGCGGCTACATTAGAATAACGGTAGAATAGGCGAACAGAACGCGAAAAAATTTTAGGAGGTACGGTGTAATGCTAGTTCTTAAAAAACCAGGACAGGCCGGAACGGTGGAATCCAATGACATTTTAATCGCAGTGGCGCCGGGAGAGGCCGGGACCGGAGTGACCATCAATCTGACCAGTCCGGTGGAAAAACAGTTCGGAGCGCAGATCCGGACGGTGATTGGCGAAACACTGGCTGCCTGTGGCGTTGCCGATGCCGTGGTAACGGCCAATGACCGGGGGGCGCTGGACTGTACTGTCCGGGCCCGGGTGGAAACTGCCGTGGCCCGTGGGGCGGAGTAAGGAGGATGAATATGAAAAAATTACGCAGAACGATGATGTTTGTGCCGGGAAATAATCCGGGAATGATTCAGAATGCAGGAATTTACGGGGCGGATGCCATTATTTTTTGCCTGGAAGACGCCGTATCCATCACCGAGAAGGACGCGGCCCGGCGGCTGGTATTTAACGCGCTGAAAACAGTATCCTACCCCTGTGAAACGGCGGTACGGATCAACCATATCAGCACGCCGTTTGGCTATGATGACCTGGACGCCATACTGCCGGCGAAACCGGGCATCATCCGCTTACCGAAAGCGGAAACCGCGGAGGAAATGCTGGAGATTGCCTCCATTATTGAAAAAGCGGAAATCCAATACGGCTTTCCTGTTGGCTCCATTAAAATGATGGCGGCGATTGAAACGGCCAAAGGCCTGTTTAACGCTGCGGCCATTGCGGCTTCCCATCCGCGGATGACGGCGATTGCCATTGGCGGTGAAGATTTTGTCGCCGATCTGAAAACCACCCGCAGTCTGGACGGTAAGGAACTGTTCGTGCCCCGCAGCCAGATCGTGCTGGCGGCCCGGGCTGCCGGTATCGATGCGGTTGATTCGGTGTTTGCCGACGTGAATGATGATGAAGGCTTTATGGCGGAAACCACGATGATCAAACAACTGGGTTTTGACGGCAAGTCAGTGGTTAATCCGCGCCAGATCCGAATGGTCCATAAAATTTTCGCCCCCACTGCCAAAGAGGTGGACTACGCGAAACGGGTACTGGCGGCTTACGAGGAGGCGCTGGCCCGCAAGTCCGGAGTGATTGCGCTGAACGGCAAGATGATTGACGGACCGATTGTGGCCCGGGCAGAACGAGTATTAGCCTATAATGCCGCCGTCGGCGGCCATTGAGGAGGAAGACGAAAATGAAAAATGCCATTGGCCGGGAAATCCCGGATTCCATACTGGAACGTTATAACTATAAACCGTACGCCGGTCCTTTCGCCACGGTACCGACAGGCCGGCTGGCCGGTGCGAAAATTGCCGTCAGCAAGCCCCGTTCGGAAAAAATTCTGAAATCCATCGACCAGGCGATTGACGCCAGTGGTTTGCAGGACGGCATGACTATTTCTTTTCACCATCATTTCCGTAATGGCGACTATGTGCTCAATATGGTGGTGGCGGCGATTGCCCGTAAAGGAATTAAGGGTTTGACGCTGGCGCCCAGCTCCCTGAACGACATCAATGAAGCCATTATCCCCCATATCGAAGCTGGTGTGATTACTCAGATTGAAACCAGCGGCGCGCGGGGAAAACTGGGTCGCCTGATGACGGCCGGCAAACTGGCCAAACCGCTGGTGATCCGTTCTCACGGCGGTCGGGCCCGGGCAATTGAAGCCGGTGAACTAAAAATTGACGTGGCGTTTATCGGCGCGCCGGCCTGTGATACGAAAGGCAATATCAATGGTGTGGACGGTCCCTCCGCCTGCGGATCCATGGGCTATGCCATGGTGGACGCCGCTTATGCGGACAAAGTGGTGGCTATTACAGATAATTTAAAAGAACAGCCGCTGTTTCCCATCAGCATTCCCCAGACGCAGGTCGATTTCATCGTGGTGGTGGACAGTATCGGCGATCCTAAAGGTATTGCCTCCGGTGCGCTGCGCATCAGCCGCGATCCCCGGGAACTGGTGATTGCCGAGTATGCCGCATCAGCTATTATCGCCTCGGAATACTTCAAGGAAGGCTATTCACTGCAGCTGGGCAGCGGCGGCGCGTCGCTGGCGGTGGCCCGGTTTGTCCGGGAACATATGCTGGAACGGGGCATCACCGGCAGCTTTGGTATCGGCGGCCTGACGGCGCCGTTTGCAGAAATGCTGGAAGAAGGCTTATTCCGGACGATGTATGACACCCAGGATTTTGATATTCCGTCGATTGATTCACTGCGGCGCAACCCCAACCATTTGGAAATTTCCGCGTCGTATTATGCCAACCCCCATAGCCGGGGACCCATTGTCAACAGCCTGGATGTGGTCATTCTGAGCGCCACGGAAGTCGATGTTGACTTCAATGTCAACGTGATTACCGATTCCAACGGCGTCATTATGGGCGCTTCCGGCGGCCATTGCGACACGGCGGCCGGAGCGGCCATGTCGATTGTCGTGGCACCGCTGATCCGCGGCAGGTTGCCGATGGTGCTGGATCAGGTACAGACAGTGGTTACACCGGGTGAAACGGTGGACGTCATTGTTACGGAACGGGGCCTGGCGGTGAACCCGCGGCGCAGTGATCTGAAAGCAGCACTCAGTGCGGCCGGTCTGCCGGTCATGAACATTGAGGATTTGCAGCGGCTGGCCCATCAACTGACCGGTGTGCCGGCGGCGGTGGAACTGACGGATGAAGTGGTAGGACTGGTGGAATACCGAGACGGCACGCTGATTGACGTGATCCGCAAACCAAAATAAGGACGAACGGCGGAAATTTGTTCCCGAAATGTGTTAACGTGTTGGTGAGGTGTTTTCATGGCGGGCATCCTGCGTAAAATTCCGTTGTTCTACAAAATCATGATACTGACGATGGCGCTGGTTTTATCGGTGCTATCTATCGCCGGATTTTTTGTGCTGCGGGATGTGGCGGCGGAGGAACGCAGTGATCTGGGCCGCCGGGCGCTGGATATCGGCCGTTTGGTGGCGTCGGTGCCGGCGGTACAGAACGCTATTTTGTCGGAATATCCGTCGGCGGTGCTGCAGCCGATTGCCGAACGCTGGCGCCAGGCGACCGGTGCGGCGTTCATCGTGATTGCCAACATGGACCAGATCCGCCTGACCCACCCCATTCCCGGCAACGTGGGGACGCCGCGCAGTGATTTATACCAGGATCCGGTGATCCGGGACGAGGAGTACGTATACGAAGGTAAGGGCAGCCTGGCACCCAGCCTGCGGGCCAATGTGCCCGTGTATGCCGCGGACGGCAGCAACCGGCAGATTGGTATCGTTTCCGTGGGTTTTTATATGGACGACCTGCAGTCGATGGTCCGCAGCCATATTCGGGAACTTTTATACGCGTTCCTGCTGGCGCTGGTCGCCAGTGTGGCCGGAGCGCTGCTGATGGCCCGCAACATTAAGCAGGCCATCTTCGGATTGGAACCTTACGAAATTGCCACGTTGCTTAAGGAGCGGGTGGCGACGCTGGAAGCCATCCGGGAAGGGGTGGTGGCGGTGGATGTTCAGGGCCGTATCCGGCTGATGAACAATGAAGCGGCCCTGCTTTTGGGACTGAGCGGCGAACAGGCGGTCGGCATACCAATCCGCGACGTGTTTCCCGACAACCGGCTGGATGAGGTCATGAGTTCGGGACAGGCCTCCTGTGATCAGGAACAGCGGGTGGGAGACACCATTATTTTATCGCACAGCGTGCCCATTGTGGTGGATAACCAGGTGGTTGGCGCAGTGATCAGTTTCCGGGACCGGACGGAGATTTCCCGGCTGGCGGAGGAACTGACCGGCGTTCACCGCTTTGTTGACCTGATGCGGGCGCAGACGCATGAATTTAAAAATAAAATGCACACCATCGCCGGATTGATTCAACTGGGCCATTACGACCAGGCCGTGGATCTGATTGTGGACAGCTATTCCCAACAGCAGGGAATGCTGGAACAGGTGCGGGGCAAGATCAAGGATTCGGTGACTTTTGGCTTGATTATCGGCAAATGCAGCCGGGCCCGGGAACGGGATATTGAATTTATTGTGACACCGGATACCAGCTTCCATTCCCTGCCGGGGCGGCTGACCAGCGGTGATATGGTGATCATTCTCGGCAATTTGCTGGAAAATGCCATTGAAGCCGCCGGGCAGGCGGAACAAAAGCAAATTATCCTCGACATTGCCGATGATGACGAAGGAGTATGCATCCGGGTGACCAATACCGGCCCCGGGATTGCGGCGGAACTGGGTAACCGGATTTTTCAACGGGGAATTACGACCAAAGGCAGCAGCCGGGGATACGGCCTGGCGCTGGCGGCGGAAAAAATTCAAATTAACAAAGGAAGCATCACCTATCATAATTTAGATGCGGGCGGGGTGGAGTTTAAGGTATTTCTACCCCGGGAGTAGTTGACGGTTAGAGCAAGAGAACGGCGGTGTGGGGAATGAAACAGCGACATATCAAGGTACTGATCGTCGAGGACGATCCCATGGTGGCGGATATCAACCGTCAGTTTACGGAAGCTGTCAGCGGCTTTGTGGTAGTGGGAATTGCCCGCAATGGCCGCCAGGCGCTGGAAATGCTGAACAAACTGAAACCGGACCTGGTGATTCTGGATATCTCCATGCCGGAATTGGATGGTCTGGCGGTTTTGGGTCAACTCCGCAGCAAGGGGGTGCCGGTGGACGTGATTTTGATTACCGCGTCTAACGACAGCGAGACCATTGGCCAGGTGATGCGTCAGGGCATCATCGATTATTTGATCAAACCCTTTAAACTGGAACGGTACCGGGCCACGCTGGAATCCTACCGGGATTTATATTTCCGGCTGCAGGACAAAGACAGTCTCAGCCAGCAGGATCTGGACGGGATGTTTGCGGCCAAAATGGCCAAAAACGGCGAAGAATTGCCGAAGAATTTTCATCCTCAGACCTTAAATCATATTGTATCCTTTTTGCAGGAAAAATCGCAGGCCCAGTCGGCGGAGGAAGTTGCTGCCGGAACCGGTATTTCGCGGGTCACGGCCCGGCGCTATCTGGAATATCTGGTGACCCAGGGGCAATTGCAAATGGTGCTGGAATATATTTCTGTGGGCCGCCCGGTGCATCGCTTTATCATTAAGTCCTGAGCACCGGATTACCGGCAAAGGACGGGATGTATCGGGACAAAAAAAGGTTTTTCGCTTGCGTGACGAATATCATTAATGTCAGCGGCTGTAACTCCGGAGTGAAGACCGGGAGACCGGCTGCTGAATAATGCTGTTTGGAACGGAGGATGACCATGAGAAACAAGGTGGTACAATGTCTCGCCCTGTCCCTGATCGCATTTGGTGTGTTGCTGGGAGGCTGCGGCGGCGACAAAAAAGAAGCGGCCAGTCCGGCCCCGGCTGCGGCACCGGCCAAGGAAGAATCGCTGGCCAATCTGCTGGATAAGGGCAAAAACGCCCCCGGAATGACCTATGATTACGTGATGACCGGCAAGGACATGCAAATGAACGGAAAAATGTGGATTGCCGGGAAAAAGATCCGCAATGAAGTCACCGTCCAGAATATGAAGATGGTTTCGATTATCGACGGTGAAGCCAAGGTGGCCTATAACTACAACGCCGATCAGAAAATGGCCATGAAAGTTTCGCTGGACAAGGCGAAGGTTGCCGACGGTCCGGATCATTTCACCCGGGATGCCGATTTGACCCGGTTCAAAGTGCTGGAATCGACGGTATACGAAGGGGTAAAGTGCAAAGTAGTGACCCGGGACGACCCGGAAAACAAAATAAAGGCGAAGATGTGGATCCGGGAGGATTATGGTTTACCGATGCGGGTGGAGAATGAGGTCAACGATGAAAAAATGGTTATCGAATATAAGAATCTCCAGGTAGGTCCGCTGCCGCCGGAAACCTTTACACTGCCGGCGGATGTAAAGGTTACGGATCTGGGACAAATGATGCAGCAAATACCGAAACAACCATAAAAATGACAAAAAGCTTGCATGGCGAAAATGTTTGTGATATAGTACTACCAGTATAAATTTTATATTTCTAAAAAGCGATGAAGAGGAAAAGTACGTTCAGGATCCTTTGTCACAGAGAGCCGGGAGAGATGAGAACCCGGTACAGGGAAGGGACGGAAGTTCACCTCGGAGCTGGGTGCTGAAATTTTGGTTCCGGTTACGGAGCCAAAATGGTAGGTTGCCCCGGAGGCTTCCGCCGTTAAAAGGAGGGGGGTATCGGTTGGTGACAACCCGTACTCTGCAGAGATATCCGTTTTTCGGATAATAAAGGTGGTACCGCGAGAACTCTCGTCCTTTCCAGGATGAGAGTTTTTTTATTTTGTTTTACTAAGGAGGGTCGTGATGAAAAAGCACGAAGAAACGGTGATTCGAACCGGCTGCCTGGGTCCTAATGGGACTCACAGCGAAGAACTGGCGGCAACATTATTTGCCGGTCAAGGGCGGCGATTAGTACTCTATCCCTGTATTGATGCGGTGATTCAGGCGGTGGCGGACGGCGAGGTGGAGGACGGAGTGGTCCCCTTTGAAAATTCACTGGAAGGTGCGGTCAACATTACCATGGATACTTTGGTTCATAAGGTAGATTTATTTATCACCGCTGAAGTGGTGTGGCCGGTGAAAAATCATTTGATGGCCCGCTCCAGGAGTGGGAAGGTGAAAACTATTGTGTCCCACCCGCAGGCGCTGGCGCAGTGCCGGCGTTATCTGGCGCAACATTATCCCGGCGTGGAAGTGAGAGCCATGGCCAGTACGGCGGAAGCCGCGGCATTGGTGGCCTCCGGAGTGGAAGGCCACGCGGCCATTGGCAGCCGGCGGGCCGCTCAGGTGCATGACCTGGAGATCATTGCCACCGACATTCAGGATGAAGCCAATAATTGTACCCGGTTTGTGGTATTGGGGAGAACGCCGATAAAACCGGTGTCCGGAAAAGGAAAGACCTCTTTTGTCTTTCAAATTGATGGCGAGAAGCCGGGCAGTTTGTGGCGGGTACTGGAGGAATTTGCCCGACGGGATGTCAATCTGACCCGGATTGAGTCGCGGCCGGCCCGCACCGGATTGGGAGAGTATGTATTCTTTTTTGATCTGGAAGGCAGCATGGCTGACGAAAATATTCGTGCCGCGCTGGACGCGATCCGCCCTAAGACCCGCTGGTATAAAGAACTGGGATCTTATGAAAAACAATCGCTGTGTTAACTGCTGCGATTAAAATAGTGATTAATAAAACAAGAAAATAAGAGGAGGAAACAAACATGGTGATTGTAATGAAACCGCAGGCAACCGAAGAACAGGTATTAAATGTAGAAGCGAGAATTGATGGGCTGGGTCTCAAGGCACAGCGAATCGCCGGTCAGTTTTGTACGATTCTGGGAGTGATTGGTGATAAGCGCCGTATTGCGGAGTTGCCCGTGGAAATCATGGAAGGAGTGGAAAAAGTCGTGCCGATCAGCAGCAGCTATAAATTGGTCAGCCGGGAATTCCGGCCCGAATCCAGCGTGGTAGACGTATCCGGCATCAAAATCGGTGGCGGTGATCTGGTGGTTATGGCCGGTCCCTGCGCCGTGGAAAGCCGGGAACAGCTATTGGAATCCGCTCGAATCGTCCGGGCTGGCGGGGCGCAGTTCCTGAGGGGCGGCGCCTTTAAGCCCCGGACATCGCCGTACGCGTTCCAGGGATTGGAACGGCAAGGCCTGGAATACCTGGCGGAAGCCCGGGAGAAAACCGGTCTGAAGATTGTCACGGAAGTGATGGGTGTGGAAGCGGTGGATCTGGTGGCGGAATATGCCGATATGCTGCAGATTGGCGCCCGTAATATGCAAAATTTTCAGCTGCTGCGGGCAGTCGGACGTTGCGGTAAACCGGTATTGCTTAAGAGAGGCATTGCCGCCACTTTGGAAGAATGGCTGCATGCCGCCGAATATATTGTGAATGAGGGAAATGAGCAGGTGGTATTCTGCGAACGGGGGATCCGCACCTATGAGGAATATACCCGCAATACGCTGGATCTGAGTGCGGTGGGGGCGATTAAACATCTGAGCCATTTACCGGTGATCGTGGATCCCAGTCATGGAACCGGCAAATGGCGCCTGGTTCGTCCGATGTCCATGGCGGCAGTGGCCGCCGGTGCCGATGGACTGATGATTGAAGTGCATCCTGACCCGGCTCGGGCCATGTCGGATGGACCGCAGTCGCTGACTCCGGAAAATTATGCAAATTTAATGAAGAATGTGCAGGAATTGGCAGCCTTCTTGAAGAAACAGTCAGCATAGATTTTTAGCGCTGACATGGGGAAGGAACGAAAGTATGAATGAACAACGGATGATGGATGCAGCCGAAACGGATGAACCGCTTCGGGAAGCGGCGCCTGCCCGCTTAGCCCGCATCCTGATCGTGGATGATAGCCCGCTGATCCGGCGGGTACTGCGTGATGCGCTGGCACCGGATGAATACACCGTGACGGAAGCGGTGGACGGGGAAGTGGCTTTAGGGGCGTTTCAGAAAGAAAGACCGGACCTGGTACTGCTGGATATTACTATGCCCAAAATAGACGGCATTGCTGTTTGCCGCCAGATGAAGCTGCTGACGATTGAGCATCCGGTTCCCGTGTTGATGATCACCGGGCGGGATGACGAAAAGTCTGTGGAACGTGCTTTTACCGTTGGAGCCGATGAATACATTACTAAACCGATCCACCCCATCGTTTTGCGTCACCGTGTCCGGCGGCTGCTGGAGACGGAAAAACAACGCCGTTTATTGGAAAGTGCGGCGATGACCGATTATCTGACCGGCGTGCTGAACCGGCGGGCTTTTACCGAGCGGCTGCAGACCGAGGTTCAGCGAGCCCGGCGCCAGAAAATCAGTTTGAGCTTGATTATGACCGATATTGACTTTTTTAAACGAGTGAATGATACTTATGGGCACCTTAGCGGTGATGAGGTTTTGAAAGCCTTCGCCAAGTGCTTGCTGGATGCTGTCCGTGTCTATGACTTTGCCGGGCGATTTGGCGGTGAAGAATTTGTGATTTGTCTGCCCGGCGCCAACAGTGAGCAGGCGTTGATGGTGGCGGAACGGCTGCGGGGGGCAGTGGAGAAATTTTCAATTCCGCTGACCGGCGATCAGGGCCACGTGTCGATTACCGCCAGTTTTGGGGTGG
The DNA here is from genome assembly GCA_035560935.1 of Patescibacteria group bacterium. Taxonomy (GTDB): domain Bacteria; phylum Bacillota; class Negativicutes; order Sporomusales; family Sporomusaceae; genus DATMYQ01. Next base: position 13,648 of record DATMYQ010000304.1, read on the forward strand.
CGCTGCTGGATAATGAACGGGATACGGCGGAAGAATTGCTGGAAAGAGCGGATACCGCGATGTACCGGGCGAAACAGACCGGTCGTAACCGGGTGTGTGAGGTGAATAACAAATGATGGGGACGGAACGTAAAAACATACAGGCCGGAGTAACGGTGCGCGTGGTGCAGAAACAACACCAGCGCACCGGTCAGTTAACCGAAGGCGTGGTTAAGGATATTCTCACCAACAGCGCGGTTCACCATCGGGGTATCAAAGTGCGCCTGATGGATGGAACGGTTGGACGGGTACAGGAAATTATCCGGTAATGATGAAAGAGTAAAGAATCCCGGGATTGCCGCTGTAAATGGCGACGCTCCCGGGCTCTTTTTTTCAAAACAAGAGAATGGCACTTGCTTGCCGCAATCATGCAAAAAAAGTGAAGGTGTCATGAACATTAAGACCTGGCGCGGCAGTGTTTTTGCAAAAATAACAAAGTCAGTAAATCTGCAAGAAGGAAGCCGGAAGGCTTTTGTTGAATTTCCTGAAAGAACAGTGCTGCGGACGAAAGTGCGCTGATTGTTGATTTTATCCCAAGGAGGGAGACAAATCTATGGAAAAAAAAGCAGGACACGAAGACCTGCATTTAGTGCAGTTTGTGGATTTGACAGAAGACCGCATGGAAGCGGTGTTACAATTGTTCCGGGACGGCGGTTGGGATGCCGGCAGTTTGTTTAGTGTACGTCATGAAATGCGGGCTTGTGTCCGAGGCGATATCCCGGGGTATATCCGGCCTCACTTTATTTTGGCGGTGGTGAAGGATCAGGTGATCGGAGCCGCGGCGTGGGCAGCGTCGCCGTGTTCTTTTAATATGTATGAATTGTCCTGGGCCACCGTGGCGCCGGCGTGGCGGCATCAAGGAATCAACGCCCTGATGCTGCAGAAACGGCTGGAACAGGTGAGAGAACTGCATGGTCCGGGTCCTCTGGATGTGCTGGTGTGTACCTGGGTGAATGCTATGTATGCCCGGACCGGCTTTGTGCCGCTGCTGCCACCGGGAGAGTTTCATGACGAAAAGTCGACGGAAAGAATTTTACTAAAGGCGCATTTCGAAAAATAGCTCTGCCGGAGGAACCTGATAATGAGTAAGAATACGGAATATTACCTGGAATATGCCGCCGAACAGGTGGTGAGACTTTGCCGGATACCCAGTCCTTCCGGCTTTACGCATAGTATCCGAAATTATCTGATGGAAGAGCTGTGCCGCATCGGCTGCCAGCCGGAGGTTTCCCGGAAAGGTTCGGTGCTGGTGGATCTGGGAGGTACTGGTGAGCCACTTCTATTGGCAGCCCACGTGGACACTTTGGGGGCCATGGTACGATCAGTTAACCGCAAGGGTGGTTTGCAGCTGACAAAAATCGGCGGTTACCCGGAAAACTACATCGAATCAGAGAATTGCCTGGTGCATACCCGAGATGGCCGGGAATACAGCGGCCGGATACTGATCAAAAATCCCGCGGTACATGTAAATCCGGAAACGGCGGCAAAACGGACGCTGGCCAATATGGAAGTAATTCTGGATGAGAAGGTTTTTAATGCTGAGGACGTAAAAAAACTGGGGATCAGCGCCGGTGACTTTGTTTCCTTTGATCCTCGCACGGTGCGCACGAATAGCGGTTTTATTAAAAGCCGGCATTTGGATGATAAAGCCAGTAGCGGCGTGCTGCTGGCGCTGGCTTGCTATCTGAAGGAACAACAGGTTGCATTAAGCAGACAGGTATATCTGCTGTTTACGGTTTATGAGGAAGTGGGGCATGGCGGCGCCAGCGGCTTGCCGCCTGATTTGGCGGAAATGATTTCCGTGGATATGGGCGCGGTGGGCGATGATCTGGGAACGGATGAATTTAAGGTGTCAATCTGTGCGAAAGATTCTAAAGGGCCGTTTGATTATGACGTAACCAACCGCTTAATTCGGCTGGCTCAAGAGGAAAAATTGAACTATGCTGTCGATATTTATCCCTCGTATGGCTCGGATGCCGATGTGGCTTTGCGGGCTGGATACGATGTCCGGCACGGATTGATTGGTCCCGGCGTGGCGGCGTCGCATGGTTATGAGAGAGTGCATTGGGAAGGCCTGCAAAATACGTTTTTGCTGTTGAAACGTTATGTGACGACGCCGGTTTAAGCCTTCCTTGCGATGAGCGAAATGGGTCCGCAGGAAATATGCGTCACTGATAAAAAGATATTGTGCGGGAATCGCTTGAAAAAATCGGTCAAAAACATTATAATACGTATCAAAATACTATGAATTAAAGGAATGAATAAAGGGGATAGCATGTTGAATCAATTTTCCCGGACGGAACTTCTGGTGGGGGCGGCGGCGCTGGCTAAACTGGCCCGGAGCAAGGTGGCGGTGTTTGGTATCGGCGGCGTCGGCACGTTTGTCGTGGAAGGACTGGCCCGGTCGGGCGTGGGACATTTTGTGCTGGTGGATGATGACTGTATCTGCCTGACCAATATTAACCGTCAACTGCACGCTACCATGAAGACTGTGGGACGCCCCAAGGTGGATGTGATGCGGGAACGGATTCTGGACATCAATCCCCAGGCGGCGGTGACCACGTTCCAGCGTTTTTATCTGCCGGAAACAGCGGATGAGTTAATACAGGATGACTACGACTACATTGTCGACGCCATCGATACGGTCACCGGAAAAATTGATCTGATACTGCAGGCGAAAGTGCGGAACATTCCCGTGATCAGCTGCATGGGAGCCGGCAATAAAATGGATCCCACCCGCTTTGAAGTGGCGGATATCAGCAAAACGTCGGTTTGCCCGCTGGCCAAGGTGATGCGGCAGGAATTGCGGAAACGGGGGATCACCTCGCTAAAGGTGGTTTATTCCCGGGAAACGCCCCGGATACCGCAGGCTTCGGAGGAAGACAACTGTGCGACTTCCTGTGTGTGCCCGCCGGGAACCACCCGCAAATGCACAAGCCGGCGGCAAATTCCCGGCAGTATTTCCTTCGTGCCGTCCGTAGCCGGATTGATTATCGCCGGGGAAGTCATCAAGGATCTGATTAGCGAACCGGAGGAGTAGAGCACAATTTGTAAGCTGGTACGAGATCATCGGTTTTGGGCCGAAGTGTCGGGAGGAGAAGAATAATGACAGAACGGGCAGAAAAAATGACGCGGCTGAATGACGAGCTGCGGAAATTGGATAGTGTGGTGGTGGGATTTTCCGCTGGTGTGGACAGTTCGTTTTTGGCGGCGGCAGCGCAGAAAATATTGGGGGACCGGGCGGTGGCCGTCACCGCCTGCTCCGCGACGCTGCCGGAACGGGAACGACAGGACGCAACCGCGGTTGCCGACTTTATCGGCGTACGCCACGTATTTTTGGATGCGGATGAAATGGAGAGCACTGAATTTGTTGCCAACGGCGCCGACCGCTGCTACCATTGCAAAAAGTTGCGTTTCTCCCGCATGGTGGAGTGGGCGAAGGAACACGGATATCAATGGGTCTTGGATGGTTCCAACGCGGATGATGTCGGTGATTACCGGCCGGGAATGAAAGCGGTGGGGGAACTGAACGCGGTGCGCAGTCCTTTGTTGGAGGTTGGTTTGACCAAGGCGGAAATTCGTCAACAATCGAAAGAATGGGGCTTGCCGACCTGGGATAAGCCCAGTGCGGCCTGTTTGTCGTCGCGGATTGTCTATGGCCTGCCGATCACAACGGAACGGCTGGGACAGATTGAACAGGCGGAGGAGATCATCCGGGAACTATGCCGGAATCAGGTACGGGTGCGGCATCATGGTGAACTGGCCCGGATCGAAGTGTCCGCTGAAGATATTCCGGTACTGGCGGACCCGGTCAATTCAGCCCGGGTTGTGGCAGCACTGAAGAAAATTGGTTTTGCCTTTGTTACCCTGGATCTGGCCGGATATCGCACCGGCAGTCTGAATGAGACGCTCCGGAACCGGCAATAGGAATTTTTGGTTAACTTTTCCGGGCAATAAACTTTCAATCGCTTTTTTCGTAGGCAGGGCTGTTGACGGACACTGTATTTTGTGATATCATTTCTTCATCGGAAAAACTTACTGCAATAGTAATAAATAGTTTGGCTGATCAGATGACTGAAGGCCGGGGTTGTCCTTTTACAGGGATAGACCTCGGCTTTTTTGCATGCCTGAAAATGGCAAACCTGTGTTCAGGGAAAACGATCGGAATCATTTTTCGTTTTTCAAAGTAGTGGAGGTGTGTGACCCGTGGGAATTCAGGATACCCGGCAGCAAATAGAAGAATATATTCGGAGCCAGGGAGCGACACTGATCGGCGTGGCGCCGGTGACCCGATGGGCGGAATACAAGGAAGTGGAACCGGACTACCGGCCAGAAAGCATTTGGCCGCGGGCCAAAAGTGTGATTGTGCTGGGAGTGCCGGTGTTACTGCCGATTTTGGAAACCACGCCGTCCATCCACTATACCGAGTTGTATGAAACCAGCAATCGATTATTGGATCAGTTGGCCTACCGCCTGTCGGTGCATCTGAACGAGCAGGGGCATAGCGCGATTTTTCTGCCTCGGGATGGCTACGGTGATATCCGGGTGCTGGTTGAAAAGCCGCTGGCGGCGTTCAGTCACGTATTCGCCGCAAAATACGCCGGTTTGGGAACCATTGGGTTTAATCATACCTTGATCAATTCGCGTTATGGTCCCCGGGCCCGTTATGTTTCCGTGTTCACCAGCCTGGAACTGCCGGGTGATCCGGTGCAGGAAAAGGATTTGTGCATAAATTGCCGGCTGTGTCAGAAGGTTTGTCCCACCCAGGCGTTTACGCCTCGTGAAGACCGGCTGATTGCCGATATGGATAAAAAAGCCTGTGCCGGTTATCATTCCGTGTTGCGGGATGAGCACCGCTATCCCTGCGGCGTCTGCATCAAGGTGTGCCCGGTGGGTGAGGATCGGGAACTGTATCAGAGCAAAGAGAACCGACGTTATCTAAAGGAGCGGGAGGCACTGGATAAAAATTCGGAAGACCCGGAATATCGGAGTTGGGTCCATATACGCAGGCACGGTTCCAATGGAGACCGGATTTACTAATAGGACAGGCAGGAAAGGGGCGTTCAATATTATGAACATAGAGACAAAAGCGGTGCATCTGGGCAGAAAAAGCGATCCGCATACCGGAGCGATTACGCCGCCGTTGCATTTGGCGACGACCTTTGAACGGGAAGCGGAGGGAACCTATCCCCGGGGCTTTATCTATACCCGCCTGGGTAACCCGAATCGGGAGTCGCTGGAGGTGGCGCTGGCCGGTTTGGAAGACGGAGCCGCCGCCGCTGCGTTTTCTTCGGGACTGGCGGCGATCATGGCTATTTTTCAGGCGCTGGCGGCGGGGGACCATGTGATTGCCTCGCAGGATTTATATCATGGGACCACCAAGATGCTTAAAGAAATTTTTGGCCCGTGGAACTTGGCGGTTACGTATGTGGACGCGACGGAACCGGATCAGGTGGCGGCGGCGCTGCGTCCCAATACTCGGCTGATCTTTTTGGAAACGCCGTCCAATCCTACGCTGCGGATTACCGATCTGGAGGCGATTGCGAAAATTGCCCGGCCGGCCGGTGTTCGCACGGTAGTGGACAATACCTGGGCCACGTCGGTGCTGCAACAGCCGCTGCGGCTGGGAATTGATCTGGTGGTTCATTCCACCACCAAATATATGGGCGGGCACAGCGACGTGCTGGGTGGCGCCGTGGTGAGCAGAGAACAGGATGCGTTTTTTGACCGCATTCGTCTGGTCCAGCAGATTGGCGGCGCGGTGCCGGCGCCGTTTGACTGCTGGCTCGTACACCGGGGATTGCAGACGCTGCCGTTGCGCGTCGGCGCCCAGTCGGACAGCGCGGCGAAGCTGGCCCGGTTTCTGGCGGAACATCCGGCGGTGGAAAAGGTCTACTATCCCGGTCTGGCTTCCCATCCCGGCCATGAGATCGCCGTCCGGCAAATGAGCCGGTTCGGCGGGATGATCTCGTTCCAGGTCCGGGGAGGCCGGGAAGAAGCATTGGCATTGACCGGTGCCCTGAAAATCATCGGCCGGGCCACGAGCCTGGGCGGAGTGGAAAGCCTGATTGAACACCGGGCTTCTATCGAAGGTCCGAACAGCCTGACACCGGATAATTTACTGCGTTTTTCCGTTGGTCTGGAGAATGCAGATGATCTGATCGCTGATTTGGATGCGGCATTGACCAGTGTGGTGAAAGAGTAGGAGTGAAGGCTATGATTGAACTAGCGGGAATCACAAAAATATACAACGGGACGCAATCGGTCCAGGCATTGAAAGGAATTGATCTGAAGGTGCCGGCGGGAGAAATTTATGGGATTATCGGCAAGAGCGGCGCCGGGAAAAGTACGCTGATTCGCTGCATCAACATGCTGGAGCGGCCCACAGCGGGAACGGTGCTGGTGGATGGGGAAGATATGACCGGGCTGTCGGAACAACAGTTACAGCAAAAACGCAAAAAAATCGGCATGATCTTTCAACATTTTAATTTACTGTCATCCCGCACCGTCTATGATAATGTAGCCTTCCCGCTGGAATTGGCCGGGAAAAGCCGCCAGGAAATCCGGGATGAAGTGTTGCCGTTGCTGGAACTGGTGGGTCTGACCGAATGGAAGGATCAGTATCCGGCCCAGTTGAGCGGCGGCCAAAAGCAGCGGGTGGGCATTGCCCGGGCGTTGGCCAACAAGCCCAAGGTACTGCTTTGCGACGAAGCTACTTCGGCGCTGGACCCGCAAACCACGCAGTCGATTTTGCGACTGTTGCGGGACATTAACAAGAAGCTGGCGCTGACGATTGTGCTCATTACGCATGAAATGCAGGTCATCAAAGAAATCTGCGACCGGGTCGGGGTCATCGAAGACGGCTTGATTATCGAACAGGGAGCGGTGCTGGAGTTGTTTACCCGGCCGCGGACCGCCACGGCCCGGGAGTTCATCCGGACCATCGTCAGTCATGATTTGCCGGACCGGTTCCGGAACATTCGTTTTTCGTCCCAGCCGGCCAGCGGCGGCAGCATGGTACTACGGATATCCTTCGTCGGCGAAGTGGCCAGTGAACCGGTGATTTCCCGGGTGAGCCGGGATTGCCAGGTGGATACCAATATTTTGTTTGGTAATATTGACACGATTCAGGATACGCCGTTTGGCACGCTGATTCTGGAAATATCCGGGGAGCCGGCGGCGCTGGACAGAGCCTTGCAGTATTTGCGGGTCAGAGAATTAGGAGTGGAGGTGATCGGCTATGCTGCCGGAAATCGTCAAGCTGCTGGCTGAGGCTTTGGTGGAAACGGTGTACATGGTGGGGATTTCGGCGCTGATTGCCGTGGTGGCGGGTATTCCGCTGGGAGTTATTCTGGTCATTACCGGCAAAGGACATATTTTGGAACATAGCCTCGTGCATACCGTGTTGGGGGCCGTGGTCAACGCCACCCGTTCCACGCCGTTTATTATTCTGCTGGTGGCGATCATTCCCCTGACCCGGCTGCTGGTGGGGACCTCCATAGGTATTAACGCCGCCATTGTTCCGCTCAGTATCGCGGCCATCCCTTTCCTGGGAAGAATTGTCGAATCCGCGATCCGGGAGGTGGACCGGGGCGTGATTGAGGCGGCCCAGTCCATGGGAGCCTCGCCGCTGCAAATTGTGCGCAAGGTATTGATTCCGGAAGCGTTGCCGGCGCTGGTGCTGGGACTGACCATCACCGTGATCAGCCTGATCGGGTTTTCGGCCATGGCCGGCGCCATTGGCGGCGGCGGCCTGGGCGACCTGGCCATCCGCTATGGTTATCAACGGTTTCGGGGCGATATTATGCTGGCCACGGTAGTGATCCTGATTGCCCAGGTGCAGTTGGTACAGTCGTTGGGCAATCATCTGGCACAGCGGCTAAGCAAAAAATAACAGGAAAACTGTCAGCCGCATTTAAAACAAGCAAAACAACAAAAGGGGGAATAATAATGAAAAAGTTAACGTTGCTGGTATTGTTGCTCATCTTGATCGCTGGGGTGACGGCTGGTTGCGGGACAACGCCGCAAAAAACAGAAAAACAGGAAAAACCGGCGGAGGTTGCTGTGTTGAAGGTAGGTGTAACCGCCGGTCCTCATGCGGAAATCATGGAAGTGGTGAAAAAAGTAGCGGAAAAAGACGGACTGAAGCTGGAGATTGTCGAGTTTAACGACTACATGCAGCCCAATATTGCCCTGGATAAAGGAGATTTGGACGTAAACAGCTACCAGCATCAGCCCTGGCTGGACAATCAGATTAAAGACCGCAATTACAAACTGACTTCCATTGCCAAAACGGTTGTTTTCCCGATGGGGATTTATTCGAAAAAAATAAAGAAAATTGATGAATTGAAAGATGGCGCCGTCGTTGCCATTCCTAATGATCCCAGCAACGGCGGACGGGCACTGTTGATTCTGGAAAAGGCCGGTCTGATCAAACTCAAAGCCGGCGCTGGCCTGACGGCAACTCCGGCCGATATTGCTGAGAATCCGAAAAATATCAAGATCAAGGAACTGGACGCGGCGCAGATTCCCCGTTCACTGGATGACATGGACGCGGCGGCGATTAACACCAATTATGCGGTGGTGGCGGGATTTGTTCCCACTAAGGACGCCATTGCGCTGGAAGCTCCCGACTCACCTTATGCGAACTTGTTGGCGGTGCGCACCCAGGACAAGGATAAGCCGGTTTTCCAAAAACTGATCAAAGCATATCATTCCGATGAAGTGAAGAAATTTATTGACGAGAAATATAAAGGGTCGTTTGTACCGACCTGGTAATTTGTGAAATACCAGAATAACCGGTATCTTTCTGTAATGAAAGATACCGGTTATTCTATTGGTGAAAGC